>NZ_JANSJN010000042.1:11896-22031 GCF_047462555.1 Synechococcus sp. B60.1 | reverse complement strand
ATCCTCAATGCCGTCATGGCCGATCAAGAGATTTCCCCAGAAGAGCACGAGCTGCTGGAATTGGTTGTGGAGCGCCTCAGCAGCGGCGAGATCCAAGCTGTGGATTGAGCCCCATCCCCAGGTTCTCCTCAAAACTTCAGAGAACGGATCCCTACTTGGGCTGCCGGGCACTCTGTCGTCCTGGGCCAGTTCCGGTGGGCGGATCGCCTAGAATAATTCAGAACCCACCTGTTTCTGCTGCCATGAGTTCTCGCTCTTCTGACTGGTTCACGCGGGCTCGCCACCTTTTCTACGGCGCGGCCACTGCCCTGGTGGAGATCCTCCAAGACCCGGAAAAGCGGGCCGAAAACCTCAACCGCCTCTCGATGGATCTGGCGCAACTGGCAGCAGAACTGGAGCAAAAGGGGGAGCTGATCGAACAGGAAGCCGTTCGCTACGTTGAAAGTCTCAGGGATCCAGCCGCCAACGCCCCCGCCCCAGAGAGCGAGAGGCCCGCCCCTGCTGAAAGCGCCCCCCCGACCACGGCTCCCCCTGCCCCTATCTCCAAAGAAGAAATGGCCGAGCTGATGGAGCTGATCCACCAGATCGAGTCTTTGCGCCTGGATCTGGAGCGGCTGCGCACCGAGCCTCCCTCTGCCTCGTCCTAAGTCTTGTGCGGTTCGACGTCATCACCCTCTTCCCAGAATTTTTTGCAACGCCGCTGCGCATCGGTCTGGTGGGCAAAGCCCTGGAGCAGGGGATTGCTGAGGTTCACTGCACCAACCCGCGGGACTTTGCCACCGACAAGCACCGCCGGGTCGATGATGAGCCCTACGGGGGTGGGGTGGGCATGGTGCTCAAGCCAGAGCCCTTTTTTGCTGCCGTTGCCTCCTTGCCCCGCCTGGATCCCTACGAGATCATCTTGCTCACGCCGCAGGGGCAACCGCTGAACCAGGCGCTGCTGCGGGAGCTGGCCCAAAAGGCGCAGCTCATCCTGCTCTGTGGCCAGTACGAGGGCTTTGACGAGCGGATCCGCCAATATCTGGCCACCCGCGAGGTGTCGCTGGGCGATTTTGTCTTGACGGGGGGGGAGATCCCGGCGCTGGCCTTGATCAACGGCGTGGTGCGGCTCTTGCCGGGCACAGTTGGTAAAATGGACTCGCTGAGGAGCGAAAGTTTCGAGACGGGGCTGCTGGAGTATCCCCAGTACACCCGTCCACCGGAGTTCCAAGGGCACAAGGTGCCGCCGGTGCTTCTCTCAGGCGACCACCGAGCCATTGCCCGTTGGCGTCTGCAACAGCAGTTGGTTCGCACCTGGCAAAGGCGGCCAGACCTGTTGGCCAAACGCCCCCTCACGCCCGAAGAACAACAGTTGCTGGCAGAGGGGCTGGCCGAGCAGCACACCGATGCGGAGGAACAGGATCAATGTTTGTAAACCGTCTCCGCTCCCCCCTCAACCCCCGGCGCGGGATCCCTGCGGCCCTGGGTCTGCTTCTGCTGGGGATCCTGGCCAGTGCCGAGGTTGCCTTGGCCCAAAGGGGAGATGTCAATGAGGCCATCCGCCGCGACCGCAACGTCCAGTTGTTCGACGGCACCAGCATTGACATGAACGACCTCCTGCGGGCCGCCGAGTTTCTCTCCCGGCAAAATGCCGCCTCGCGTTGGGACAGCCGGGCAGAGATCGACGCAGCGGTAGAGCAATTCAACCAATCCCGCCGCCCTTTGGTGCTCTCCCCGAGGGCGCTGACGCCTGAGCCCACTCCCACCCCTTGAGAGGGATCCCACCCCCAACAGATCTGTTAAGATCGCTAAGCCGATCTTGAGTGCGCCAAAAGGTGGCGCACCGTTTTCGGGATCCAGCAGGAGATACCGCCGTGGTTAAAAGCACCTCTTCCAGCAAGGCCGATACGGAACAACGTTTGGATCCCGCCAGCCGGGGCCACTCCAGGGACAACTCCCCTGAGTCCAAGGGGATTCTCGGCTTCCTCCAGGAGACCCGCGCGGAATTGGCCAAAATTGTTTGGCCGAGCCGCCAGCAACTGATTAGCGAATCGGTGGGCGTCTTACTGATTGTGTTGGCCTTCGCCTCGTTCATCTACCTGGTCGATCAACTGTTTGGCTGGCTGGCCACTCAACTGTTCTCGTGAGGTTCTTTCTCAGATGGCCCCTGCCAGGGATCCCTATTCATTTTTGGGGAGGGGAGGCCCATGCATACAGACAGACACAGAGAGGAGGTGAGGTGATGAGCCCAAAGCCAGAGCAGCGGTGGAAACGCCGTGGGGGCCACCCTGAGCCCCTAGAGCCTGTAGACACGGCGCCAGAAGGGGAAGAAGGCGAAAGTCAAGGTCGTCGCAACCTGCGCTGGTACGCTGTGCAGGTGGCCTCAGGCTGCGAAAACAAAGTCAAAAGCACCCTGATGCAACGGGCGGCGGCTCTGGATGTGGCAGATCAGATTGTCGAGGTGGTGATCCCGAAGCGGACGGGCTTCAAGCTAGATCGATCCGGCAAGCGCCAGGAACAAGAGGAAAAGATTTTTCCCGGCTATGTGCTGGTGCGCATGGATCTCAACGACGACACCTGGATGGTGGTGAAAACTACCCCCAACGTGATCAACTTCGTTGGCACGGAAGAAAAGCGGGCCTACGGTCGTGGTCGGGGCCATGTGACGCCACGGCCCCTCAGCCCAAGCGAAGTCCAGCGCATCTTCAGCAGCGTTGAGGTGGAGGAAGTGCCCCTCAAGATCGACATGGCACCTGGGGATCGCATCGAGGTGCTCTCCGGCCCCTTCCAAGGATTTTACGGCGAAGTGGTGGATGTCAGCCCAGAGCGGGGCAAGCTCAAGGCCTTGATCTCGATTTTCGGGCGCGATACTCCGGTAGAATTAGAGTTTGGTCAAGTGCGAAAAGAGGTGTAACGGCGTTTCATGGCTAAGAAACTGGTGGCAGTGGTCAAGCTGGCCATCCAGGCGGGCAAAGCCACCCCCGCCCCCCCCATCGGCCCGGCGCTGGGCCAGCACGGGGTTAACATCATGGCCTTCTGCAAGGAATATAACGCCAAAACGGCGGATCAAGCCGGGATGGTGGTGCCGGTCGAGATCTCGATTTACGAGGATCGCAGCTTCACCTTCGTCCTCAAGACGCCGCCGGCTTCGGTGTTGATCAAAAAAGCCCTCGGCATTGAGTCGGGATCCAGTGAGCCCCACAAAGTCAAGGTGGGATCCCTGACGCGAGCGCAACTGCGCCAGATTGCCGAGCAGAAGTTGCCCGATTTGAATGCCCGTGATGTGGAGGCGGCTATGAAAATCATCGCCGGCACTGCCCGCAGCATGGGGGTGACAATCGTCGATTGATGAAGGATCTTTAGTCTGATTGTTGTCTTGAAGTTTTGGGGGAGAGAGGTTCTCGCCAGCACCCCGAGGAGAAACGATGGCTCGAAAACTGTCCAAACGTATGCAGGCTTTGCGGGAGAAGGTCAAGCCCATTGCCTATCCCCCCGCAGAAGCCCTGGCCCTGATGAAGGAGACGGCCACTGCCAAATTTGACGAGGCGGCAGAGGTTCACATCCGCCTGGGGATCGATCCCAAGTATGCCGACCAGCAGTTGCGCACCACCGTCGTCTTGCCCCGCGGCACCGGGCAGGAGATTCGGGTGGCGGTGATTGCCCGTGGCGAGAAGGTTACGGAAGCCCAGAACGCAGGAGCCGACCGGGTGGGCTTTGAAGACCTAATCGAGGAGATCGGCAAGGGCATGATCGATTTCGACCTGCTGATTGCCACCCCCGATGTGATGCCCCAGGTTGCTAAGCTGGGGCGCCTATTGGGGCCGCGTGGCCTCATGCCCTCTCCCAAGGGTGGGACGGTCACCATGGATTTGGCCCAAGCCATCAAGGAGTTCAAAGCCGGCAAGCTGGAGTACCGGGCGGACAAAACCGGCATTGTGCATTTGATTTTCGGCAAGTGCAAGTTCCCTGTCGAAGCACTGCTGGAAAACTTGAAAGCCGTGCAAGAGTCTGTTGACCGCAACCGTCCCCCTGGAGCCAAGGGCAAGTATTGGCGAGCCCTACATGTTTGTGCTACAATGGGCCCCTCGATTGAGGTTGACATCAATGCCCTGCGAGAGCTGAAGTTGGTTGCTTAAGGCTGCTTCGGCGCTGCAAAGGGAAAAAGGCAGTTGTTTGCCGTTTGAATTGACTATTTTTCTGGAGGATCTGGGCAGAGAAGAGCTTCCCACAGTTGAATAGCAAGCCGAAGACAGCAGGTGCCTAGGGGCTTAATGTCCTGCCGAGGTTTGAGTGGAGTGCAAAGGGATCCCGTTGTGGATTGCTGGGTTATGCCTGCCTCAATGCGTCTCGGCTCTGGCTGGGACGCATTCTATTTGGCGGCTCTAGATACCCCCTTCCGACGGCAACACCTGTTCGGCCCTCAGTAAGCCAGTGACAACAAAGGAGGTGAGCGCATGGGCAAGCAACCTGTAGCGAAAAAAGCGGAGGTGGTCGATGAAGTTCGATCCCTGTTGCAAGCCAGCCAAATGGTGCTGGTCATCGACTACAAGGGGCTGACCGTTTCCGAGATGAACCAACTGCGGGCGGAGCTGCGCAAGGCGGATGCTGTCTGCATGGTGGTTAAAAATACCTTGATGCGGCGGGCTGTCGCCGACCAAAAGGCTTGGGCAGGGATTCTTCCCTTCCTGTCAGGGCCGACGGCCTTTATCATGATCCGGGGTGATATTCCAGCGGCCCTGAAGGCGTATCAAGATTTCGCCAAGCAAACCAAGAAGACCGAATTCCGCGGCGCCGCTGCCGAGGGGCTATCCCTGACCTTGGATCAGGCCAAGGCCATCGCCGAGCTGCCGCCCAAGGAGGTGCTCATGGCCCAAGTGGCGGGCAGCCTCAAGTTGGTAGCTACCCGGCTGGCGATTGGGCTCAATGCCGTGCCCACCCAGGTGGCCCGCGGTATCCAGGAGATCCCGGCCTCCCTGGCAAGGGCCATCCGGGCTATTGCCGACAAGGAGGCGGCCTGACGGGATCGACCTGTGTTGGGTTCATCAACCCAATTCCACCTATCCACTTCGTTACCCTGAGGAGACAAGACTATGGCTTCGGAGCGTGTTCAAAAGATCCTGGAAGAGTTGAAAGCATTGAGCTTGTTGGAGGCTTCCGAGTTGGTGAAAGCCATCGAAGAAGCCTTTGGTGTCAGTGCGGCTGCCCCAGCAGGTGGCATGGTTATGGCTGCTCCCGTGGCAGCGGCAGCGGCACCGGCGCCAGCAGCGGCGGCTGAACCGGTGGAAGAGCAAACGGCCTTTGATGTCATTCTCGAGGCTGTCCCTGCGGATAAGAAGATCGCCGTCCTCAAGGTGGTGCGCGAGTTGACCGGCTTGGGCCTGAAAGATGCCAAAGATCTTGTGGAGGCCGCTCCCAAACCGGTCAAGGAAGGGATCCCCAAAGAGGAAGCCAACGAGATCAAGAAGAAGCTGGAGGAAGCTGGCGCTACGGTCAAGGTCAAGTAGTTCCATCAGCAGGGGAAAGGGATCCTCATTCAGAGCGTCTCTTGCTCCCAGCACAAGGGAGCTGCCAGAGCTCCAAGTTTAACCAGAACGATGAAGGAGGGGCAAAGCAGCTCCTCCTTTTTCGCTGATACGCCGCCGCGCTCTGCCCCTCTCCCTCGGAGAGGCAGGGAAATTGCTGGGCTGATCCCCCTTGCCGATTGGGGCGGTTAAACCCTGAAAACGCCCTCGTCAGCCGGTCGGAAACCATTACAATGGGTTACGGACGTTCGCCAGCACCCCCCATGGACTTCGGAGTCGGATTTCTTTCCAACAACGTCATGCTGCCGATCCTGGATTTTTTCTACGGGATCGTGCCCAGCTATGGACTGGCCATCATCTTCCTGACGTTGGTGATCCGCTTTGCCCTCTACCCGCTCAACGTCGGATCTATCCGCAACATGCGGCGCATGAAGGTGATTAACCCTTTGATGCGGCGGCGGATGCAAGAAATCCAGGAGAAGTACCGGGATGACCCACAAAAGCTGCGCGACGCCCAGGCCAAACTGTACAGCGAGCTGGGAGTCAACCCGCTGTCGGGTTGTCTGCCGCTTTTGATTCAAATGCCGGTGCTCTTTGCTCTCTTTGCCACGCTGCGGGGATCCCCCTTTGCAGCGGTTACCTACGACGTCAACCTGCAGATCTTGCCAGCAGAGGTGGCGGCAGAGGTGGTGCCCACCCCCTACGTCAGCCCCAGTAAGAACATCTTCGTCGCCGACTCGGTACACAAGCCAGTGGTGCTGGTGGAGCCCAAAGGCACCAAGATTGCCGTAGGGGAGCAGGTGCAGTTTCTGCTGCAGGGGCCGGGGGGCAAGCCCTTTGAGCAGTTGGTGGCAGAAGCGGGCGGGGATCCCAGCCTGTTGCAGCCCACCTGGAAGATCACCAAAGGAGAAGAGCGGGCCCAGATCCAGCCGGATGGCACCTTGCTGGCCCTGCAGCCAGGGGAAGTGACTGTGGAGGTTGCGATCCCCGGCCTAGCCTCTGACACGGGCTTTCTGTTTATCGACAAGTTAGGCCGTGTCGGCGCCTTTGACCCGGATGGCACCATCCACTGGGACATTATCGGCATGATTGTCCTTTTCGGCGTCTCTATTTACCTGAACCAATCCCTGACCAACGCTGGCCAGGAGACAGGCCAAGAGGATCCCAGCCAGAGCTCGATGGCTCGCATCACCCCTGTGCTGTTCTCAGCAATGTTCCTGTTCTTCCCCTTGCCGGCTGGAGTTTTGCTCTATATCCTTGTCTCCAACATCTTCCAAACTGTGCAAACCTTCTTGCTCTCGCGGGAGCCGTTGCCGGAGAACTTGCAGCGGTTGGTGGAAGAGGAGCGCCGCCGCGCTGCCCAGGTGATCACGGTGGAAGCCAAGGAGGTTGACCGACCGGCCAAGCCAAAGGCAGCCGGGGGAGGGCGCGAATCCCTGCCCTTTGAGCCCTAGGCAGTCCTTGCTGCTTGGCGTGGGGTGAGCTTACGGTCGAGTGCTTGATACCTCTTCAGAATTGGAAGCTGCCCAGGATGAGCCCCTCTGAGTCCTCTACGGGATCTTTGAAGGGATCCGCCGCCAAAAAATCGCATCAGAAGTCTGAGGGAACCGTTGCGCCTTCCCAGGGCGAGCTTTCTCCTGCCGAACATCGAGAACGGGCCAGGCAGTGGTTGCAGCAGGTGCTGGCGGCGATGGGAATCCCGGCAGTGGTGCGGGTGGTGGGGGAGATAATCGAAATTGAGGCCGATTCTCTAACTCCGGCCCAGAAGCAAATGCTGCTCTCAAAAGCGCCTGCATTGCCCTTGCCGTCGTCCAAAGAAGCTGGCCCTGAGGAAGAGCGCTCCCCGGTGGTTTTGGATGCGTTGCAGTATCTGGCCAACACCCTTCTCAACCTCAACCAGCCAGAAGACCAACAGCAGCCCTATATCCTGGATCTGGATGGCTATCGTCAGCGCCGTTTGCAGGAGCTCAAAGCCTTGGTTGCTGTCGCGGTGCAAAAGGTGAGAACCAGTGGTCGGGAATACGAGTTTCCCGATCTTTCTGCTGCCGAGCGGCGGCAGATCCACACGCTCCTGAAAGACCCTGCCTACGCCGATCTGGAAACCTTCAGCCGTGGCAAAGAGCCTGACCGTCGTCTGGTGATCCGGCGGGCCTCTTCTCGACCCTGACCTGGGGGCTCTCTTGCCGATAGGGGCGATTCTAGGGATCCCTGCTACCCAGAACGTATAGAGGGGGATGTCATGCTGAGGCCAATTCGTCTATCCGACCTGCGGCAGATGCCCGGTCAAACCCAAGAGGTACAGTTTAGGCAGTTTTTTTCAGGTTTTGAGAGCTTGACCCCTGTGGAGGGATCCCTGCAGGCCAGCCACCGGGGGCATTTCCTGGAGGTGAGCGCCGAGGCCCGCACCATCGTCACCCTCACCTGTCACCGCTGCCTGCAGCAGTTCAACCACCGGCTGCACCTGCAGGTTGAGGAGATCATCCTAATTCGGGAGCCCAGTCCTGAACCGCCGCCTCTAGAGCTGGAATTGCGGGACGAAGAAGATCTGCTGGAGAGCCTGCCGCCCAACGGCGAGCTGGATATCGAAGACTGGATGTACCAACACCTGCATTTGGAGATGCCCCACCAGTTGCCCTGTCGCCCCGATTGCCCGGGCATTGTGGTGGAATCGGCTGCGCCGCCGCCGGTGGATCCCCGCTGGTCGGCCCTGGCTGCCCTCCTTAAAGACTCCCCCCATCCCTAGCCACTCTCCACGAGGGGGCTCCGGGCCATGAGCTGTATCGCTGCTGGCTAGAATGACCCCATATTTGCAGGTTCTCTGGCGTTTTGCTCGGCCCCACACCGTCTACGGCACCAGTGCCAGTCTGCTGGGCCTCTACTTGCTGGCCGGGTTCGTGGCCGCTGAACCAACGGCCCTGCTAACTGTCCTTCCCCAGTTGGGCGTGGCTTGGGTGGCTTGTCTGGCGGCCAATGTCTATATTGTCGGCCTCAACCAGCTCACGGATATCGAGATCGACCGCATCAACAAACCCCATCTGCCCCTGGCCGCCGGCTCCCTAAGTTGGCGACAGGGGGTGGGGATCGTCGCCGTCTGCGGGGTGGCATCCATCCTATTGGCCCTGACAGGGATCCCGTACCTGTTGTTGACGGTGCTTTTGAGCAACGGAATCGGCACCGCCTATTCCTTGCCCCCCCTGCGGTTGAAACGATTTCCGCTGGCGGCCTCGGCTTGTATCTATTGTGTGCGGGGGTTGATCGTCAATCTGGGCCTGTACAGCCATTTTCAGCAGTTGATGCAGGGGGAAGTCGAGCTTTCTGCTCCCATTGTTTTTCTGACAGGGTTTATGTCTATTTTTGGGCTGGTGATCGCCCTTTTCAAAGATATTCCCGACATGGAGGGGGATCGGCGGTTTGCCATTGCCACCTTTTCGTTGCGCTTTGGCCAGGAGCGGATCTCAAAGTTTTGCATTGGCATTTTGGCCGCTTGTTACCTAGCGTTTATCGCTTTGGGAAGCTATTTTCTTCTCATGGGCCAGGGTGCCTGGATGCTGTTAGGGCATGGGCTGGGGCTAGGAATCCTTGTGGGCTATGGTGTTCGCCTGGATCTGGGTTGCCGCGACGCGATCGTGGCCTATTATCAACTGATCTGGAAGTTGTTTTACTTGGAGTACTTGCTCTATCCTTGGGCCTTCTTCCCTTTTTCCTAGCGATTTCTCGCCCTGGATCTCAGGCAGGCAGTAGATCTCCAAAAACCTAGAGATACCGCTTCATCTGGATGCGAAAGCGGCCTTTTTTCGTCTCGGCTACCTCTTCAATTTGCAGCCGACCGCGACCACGAATAGCAATCCAATCCTGGGGGCCGACAGTGTAGCTGGCTTGGGTAATCGGCTTCCAATTAACCCGCACCTCTCCCCGCTGGATCTCTTCCACCATCTTGCTGCGGGACAGGCCAAATCCCGCCGAGGCCACTGCATCCAGGCGCAAAGAGGCTTCCACGCTGGTGATGGACTTCACCCGCGGCGGTTGAACCTTTAATTGGTTGAGAGGGATGGGGCTGACCTTGACGGGCACGCTGCGCACCTGCGTCAGGTTGAGGCTGAGATAGTCCACCAATTCCGGCACAACGATGGCCTGGGCCCCCGTGTCACCTAAAACAAGGATGTCTCCCACTTTCTCCCGGGCAATGCCAGCTCCCAGCAGGGCTCCCAAAAAATCGCGGTGAGTGGCCGGGTCGAAAAGAAAGTTTCCCTGTATCTGAACAGCGGCCAAGGGGATCCCTTCTGCACCTTCCACCTTCAAGCTGACCTCAGAGCGAGCCAGGGCTAGGCGTTGCCGCTCCGCCTGGGCATAGCCCCCCCAGGCCACCACCTGCAGTTCAGCCAAGTTGTGCAACCGGCTTTGCACCTCGGCTACCTCTGGCGGGGAGAGAAAATCGCTCCAGACCACTTGCCAGGTTTTGAGGGCTTGCTCCCCCAGATCCAGAATGCGCGCTAAGGTTTCTCGATACTCCGCTCCTTTCAGTAGATCGACTCTGGGCAGCATGTTGGGACGCTTCAAGGCTTCGTTCTGTTTGTCCCATGCTAAGCTAGATCCCCAGGATCCTGGCGGGCGTAGCCAAGTGGTTAAGGCAGAGG
>NZ_JANSJN010000042.1:9150-11796 GCF_047462555.1 Synechococcus sp. B60.1 | reverse complement strand
GGCTTCGTTCTGTTTGTCCCATGCTAAGCTAGATCCCCAGGATCCTGGCGGGCGTAGCCAAGTGGTTAAGGCAGAGGATTGTGGTTCCTCCATTCGTGGGTTCGAGTCCCATCGTCCGCCCTGCCAAAGAGAGAAAGGGGCCTCTATTCGCAGCTTAAAACCAGGGTGCCCACGGCGTCGATGCTGCCTGTCCAACCGGCTTCGATGACTACGGTAGCCTCAGGCATCTCCACAATCGCTGGCCCGCGTAGCGGAAACCCCACATCCATGCGCCGCCGATCGTAAACCGGGACTGAACGCATTTGGCCGCCCATCCAGGCCTGTCGCTCCCCCTTGAAGGGATCCCCTGGCAAGGGTGGGGGGGCTTGCAGCGGGACGCTGGGCAAGGCCTGCACCGCCCGCAGGCGCAACTGGATGGCTTCCACCACCTGGCTGGGATCCTGCCAGCCGTGGCGCTGCTGGTGGGCTTGGTGAAACCGCTGTTCCAAGAGAGAAACTGGATCCGACAACTGGGCCGGGATCTCCAGCTCAAAGGACTGGCCGCGGTAGCGCAGGTCCAAGCTAAAGTACAGCTCCGGCTCCTGCAGGTCGGCTTTCGCCTGGCGGATGAGGGGCGCCGCCCATGGGGCCAAAAGGGATCCCTCGGCAGCCGACTCCAGTTGCCGCAGCGGCTGCAGGATGGCCCGCCGGTAATCCCGCTGTAGGTTGGCCACAGCCATACCTAGCGCTGAGAGGACACCGGCAAAGGCCGGGATCAAGATGCGGCGGATCCCCAGCTCCTCTGCCAGGGCACAGGCGTGCATAGGCCCGGCTCCGCCAAAGGCCAGCAGGGCAAAATCGGCGGGATCCAAGCCCCGCTCCACGCTAATCACCCGCAAGGCCCGTGCCATGGCCCCATTGGCCAGGGTGCGAATGCCAACAGCTGTCTCCTCCAAACTCAAACCCAAGGGCTCCGCCAGCGTTGCAATAGCCTGGCCAGCCAAGTCCCGCCGCAGGCAAACAGAGTCCCCCAGCCAGCCCCCATCCGGCAGGTAGCCCAGCCAAAGGTTGGCGTCGGTTACTGTGGGAGCCGTTCCTCCCCGCCCGTAGCAGGCCGGCCCAGGGTTGGAGCCGGCACTTTCCGGCCCCACCTGCAGCCCCCCGCCCGGCAACAGCAAGGCCAGGGATCCGCCCCCGGCACTGACGGTATGGATATCAATCTGAGGCTGTTGCACCGGCAGGCCGCACACCACCGCTGACGGGGTAACCTGAGGGAGGCCGTCTTGAATGAGGGCCACATCGGTGCTGGTTCCTCCCATGTCCAGGCTGAGCAGATGGGAATAGCCGCTCAGACGGCCCACATAGGCCGCCCCGTAAACGCCGCCCGCCGGCCCCGAAAGCAATGCCACCGAGGCGTGGGCTGCCGCCTGAGCAAGGGAGGTGACGCCGCCGGAGGATTGCATGATCAGGGGGGCGGGGATCCCTCTCTCCCGACAACCTTGGGCCAAGCGGTGCAGGTAGCCCGCCAGCGCCGGGCTGAGGTAGGCATCAATGGCTGTGGTGCTGAAGCGCTCGTATTCGCGAAACTCCGGTGTCACTTCGCAGGAGAGGGAAACGTGCAAGCCGGGAAAGGCCTTGCGCAAAGCCGCCCCCAGGCGCTGCTCGTGCTCCGGGTAGAGGAAAGAAAACAAAAACCCTACCCCCACGGCGCGGATCCCCTCCCGGTGCACCCGCTCTCCCACCTCCCGGATGACGCGCTGGATCTCCTCCTCCGTCAGCGGCTCCAACACGCCGCTTGCGCTGCAGCGCTCCTTTACCTCTAGGCAGTGGTGGCGGGGCACCACCGGCTCCGGCTTGGGCTGGGTGAGGTCGTAGAGGGAGGGGCGGTTTTGGCGGCCAATGGCCAGCACATCCCGGAAACCCGCTGTGGTCAAAAACAGGGTAGGGGCTCCCTTGCGCTCCAGGAGGGCGTTGGTGGCCACCGTCATACCATGGCAGAACACGTCTACCTTAACCGCGCCCAGCTTGTCCAAGGCGGCAAAGACCCCCTCTTCCGGGCTAGGGGTGGAGAGCACCTTGGCCGTCCGGATCTGGCCTTCCTGAAGGAGCACTAGATCGGTGAAAGTCCCCCCCACATCGATCCCCAGACGGACCAAACCCTCCTGCCTCCAATCCTGTTGCTCGGCTTGCTCGCTGCTGGTGTTGGACATTGCTCAATAAGGCTCTCGTAAGGCTCTCGTGCAGGCCCGCCCCTGCGCTTCTAATTTCAACCCCTCCCTAGAGACGACGCCGGGGCACCTCTTCCGACTCAGTTGCCAGGGGTTGCTCCTGCTGCAAAAGCTGGCGAAAGGCCGGCTCGTCCAGCCGGTAGTCCCGCTGCTCGATTAAATCCCGATCCGTGGAGTAGATGGTGTCCGCCTCCTGCACCACCTCTTGGCGGCGGAAGCGGCGGGCAAAGTCGAGCTTGCGCAGCAGCACCTCGGAGGGACGCTTCAGCCGCTCTTGCCAGAACCGCCGGATGCGGTTGCGCCGCTCCACCCCCTGGTTGCGGAATTGCAACGTCAGCCACCGCACTGCAGGCACCGCCAAAAACAGCGTGCCATAGAGGAAGAGGAATCCAATCAGCGGGTAGATAAACGCCAGAAAGGCGTTGCTCCCGGCGGCGGC
>NZ_JANSJN010000042.1:0-9050 GCF_047462555.1 Synechococcus sp. B60.1 | reverse complement strand
AACAGCGTGCCATAGAGGAAGAGGAATCCAATCAGCGGGTAGATAAACGCCAGAAAGGCGTTGCTCCCGGCGGCGGCCACCTCCTCCCGCGCCCCATAGAGAATGGCTGCCAGGAAGAAATTGAGCACCCCTAGGCCAGCAGCCAGGGTCAGTTGCTCAGGGGTGGCGCGGCTAAACACCCAGGGTTTTTCCTGCAACATCCCAGGAAGCTGCTGTTGGGGGCTTTCTGTGGCCGTTACCTGCAGCTCTGGGAAACGATAGACGATATCACCGTCCTCGCTTACCTCCGGCTGGCCGTCGAACTTGAGCAGAATCGGCAGCATGTAGTCTTCATACTCCAGGGCCGGGGATCCCGGCTCCACGTCCAGGTAGGGCAGCACCTGCTCGGCGGCGATCACCCCCCCGTTGGCGCGGATGAGCTGGCCAATCAAGGCATAGCGCTCCTCTTCCAGGTTGGCGTTGGGATCCCCGTCCCCAAACAGGAAGCTGTACACCGCCTCCAAAAAGTTCATCTCCGATTTTTCCCGGCGGGGTTGCGCCCGACCGGAATAGCCCCCGTAGTAGGGGTAGGGACTCCAGAAGGGGTTGCCCACCCAGAGGTCGGGAAAATAGAAGAAGACCCCCCCTCCCCGCGAGCGGCTGCGGTTGTCCTCCTCACGGCTGCTGGCCATCTGCAGAGCCATCAACGCCAGGGTGATGAGGATAATCGACACCACCAACAGGATGCCAAAGGAGATGCGTAGGCCGTAGAGAAACCCCCCCCACAGCTTGCGTCGCAGAACCGCCAGCCGATCCTGCTGCTCCTTGCGCTTGAGAATGTCGCGAAAGTCGGGCGGGAAAACGTAGGCGATCTCCCCCTGCCGCGAAACCTGGAGATGCCCCCCAGCCTTTTGGGCTAACTGCAGCAACTCCTGTTTGGCCTCCTCTAGGGCCAGGCCTGTGCTGGAGGCAATGTCTCCCAGAGTGACCCGCAGGCCCAACTGCTCTACCGCATCCATGACCAATGTTTGTGTAGCCACTCTCAACCTCCGCTGGTTACCTACTGTTGCCCGGGATCCGACTGGGACGCTCGCCCAGCATCTGCAGCCAAGGGTTACAGCCATCCCTATTCCCAGTATCTCTCTTCAACTCAGGGGCGACGAGGGCGGCTGTTGCTGCTTTTGGGTCAGGCGGCCTGTCTCTGCACCAACCCAGGGCTGGGCTAGGGCAGCCAGGCCATCGCCACCAGCAGAGCGAAGAGGATCCCGATCAACACCCACGTCAGCCGTTGGGTATTCAAGGGGGGAGCAGCCTCGCTGCGGCTGGGATCAGCGACTTTCGGCAGGGAAGCTGGACGGCGGAGGCGCTCATAGACCAGACGGCGTTCCCCCGGCTTGGCCTCTTCCAGGTGGCTGAGATCTGGGATTTCGAGCAACCACTCTGCTGGTCGCCGCAGACGAGGTGCCTGCCAGATGCCCAACACGTAGCGGGCCTGTTGAGCGACCTCCGGATCCGGGTTGCCCAGCAAGGTTTGCACCAAGCGGATCGCCTCCTGGCTCTCTCCAAGGGCCTCCTGGGCCAAGGCCTGCCAGAGCCGCAGCTTGCCCGCTTGCGGGTAGCGGCTTTGGGCCTGTTTCACCTGTTCCAGAGCCTGGCGGTATTGTCCCCGCTCAAAGCTGGCCTGAATCCGGGCCAAATGCTGGGGCAGGCGCAAGTCTTCGGGAGGGATCAACTCCGGCTCCACCGATAAACCCCCCTAGGTGAGCTTTTGCTCCACCCCAAACCCCACCAGCAGCAGCTCCTCTAGGGGCTGACCGTGAGGGGGGCGTTGGTAGGTGAGGATCTGCCGCAGGCGCAGGCGCGGGTTGAGCAGGGTGATGGTATCCACAGCAACGACGCGGGTGTAGGTGGTGGTCATCACCAGTTGCAGGGATTGCGGATCAAAGCGGAAGTCGGCCACCATGGGCCGCTCCTCTTCATAGGCGCGATCGCGCAGATAGTCACCTTCAAGACCACGGGCGCTCTCTCGCCGGGGCACAAACAGCATGTTCAGCTCTTGCCCCACCTCCTCTCCCTTTTCAGAGACAGTCTCAAAGGCAAGGTGGAAGCCCAAGAAGCCGTCGACGCCGTGGTTGGGGTAGTTGTTGTCCCTCAGCACCTTCTCCTTAAGCTCAGGGGTGAGGGTGCGAATGGTGAACTCCGTGCGGGAGCGCTCCACCTCCCCGCGATCCAAGTAGTGGTAGGTGCGCTCGGTGTGCCAGGCGCCAATGCAACAGTTAAAGAAGTAGTGAAATTGCTGGAGGGCGTTCATGCCAGAGCGACTGACAGCTCAACCCAATCCTAAAACGAATTGCAGACAAATAGGCCCGCCCATCCCCGCCGGAGATGATAGACCCCCCTGCCCCCCTTCCTCACCTCAGGTATTGGCTGCCGCTGGGATCCCCTGGGCCACGGCCAAAGTTGACCCCAACACCTCCAAAGCCCGCTGCAACTGCCCATCCTCAGGGCCGCCCAGGGTTTCTGCCGTTAGGGGAAGAGGGCCCTCGGCCACCATCACATCCGGCTGGATCCCTTGGCGGTGAATGTCGTGGCCGTTGGGGGTGAGGTATTTGGCAGTGGTCACGGCCAGCCCGGAGCCGTCCGCCAGCTCCAGCAGGGATTGGATCAGCCCCTTGCCGAAGGTGCGCGTTCCCACCAGTTGTGCCCGCCCGCTGTCCTGCAACGCCCCCGCCAAGACTTCGCTGGCACTGGCACTGCCCTGGTTTACTAAGACAACCAAGGGGGCTGCTGTGAGAACTTCGCCGGTGGCGGGAATGCTGTCCTGAATGCCATAGCGATCCGTCACCCGCACGATGTCGCCTTTGGGGATCCAGAAGCGGGCGATCTCAATGGCCGCCTGCAATAGCCCTCCGGGGTTGTTGCGCAGATCGAGGATGTAGCCCTGCACTCCTCGCGCTTCTGCGGCCTGGATGGCCTGACGCACTTGAGCGGCGGCATTGCCGTTAAACTGGCTGAGGCGGATGTAGGCTACCTCCCCCTGGGGCAGCTTGAAAAAACCGGTGCGCACCGGGTTGATCAGGATGGACTGGCGCACCAGCTCCACCTCCCAAATGCGCTCCTGCCGCTTCAGCCGCAGACTGACCGGAGTGCCACTGGGACCCCGCATCCGTTCGGCCACCTCGTCCAGGCTCAGGCCTGCTACTGGCACCTGATCCACCGCCAGGATCTCATCCTGAGGTTGGATCCCCGCCCGCTCGGCAGGAGTCCCCTCCATTGGGGCAATGACCCGCACCGCTCCCTGCTCGTCGATGGCAATCTGGAGGCCGACACCGCTCAGCTCCCCAGCCGTAGAAGTCTGCAGGCTGAGGTAGTGCTCCCGATCCAAAAAGCGCGTGTAGGGATCCCCCAGCGTTGCCAGCATCTCCTCAATGGCCCGGTAGGTCTCTTGCCGATCCTGGAGGGGCCGAGAGAGAAAGCGCTGCCGCACCTGCCACCAGTTCTGCCCGTTGAACTCCGGATCCACATAGGCCCGATCCACATAGGCCCAAGCCTGGGCCAGCAGTTGCTGCTCTTCCCCCCAGCGGCTGGCCTGCACCTGACAGGCGCCAAGGCTCAGGCCCGCCCAGAGCAGGCACCCCAACAACAAGACTCGGACAGCCTGGCGTAACGCCCATCCGATCCCCAACCCTCTCCAACTGCTTTCCCCAGATCTCGGCTTCTGCGCAATCATCGGAGGATCTTGACTAAGGAAGAAGTTAAGAAATACTAAGAAGCGTGAACAAGATGAGACATCAGCAGGCGTTTGGGCTGCTGGGATAGGGATCCCTGTGTCAAAGCTGAGCCCGACTTCATGATCGTGTTAACGAGTTATGTTACAGTGCTGTGTGGAGTGGGCCCGTCCCCCCCTGGATATCCAACTCTAAAAATTGCAGGCATCATGAGCAAAGTTTACGACTGGCTAGACGAGCGGCTGGAGATCACGCCTTTCGTCGATGACGCAACCGGAAAATTTATTCCGCCCCACGTTAACATCTTCTACTGCCTCGGCGGCATCACGCTGGTGTGCTTCCTCATTCAGTTTGCCACCGGCTTTGCCATGACGTTTTACTACCGTCCGACGGTGGCCGAGGCTTTTGAATCGGTCAACTACATCATGACCCAGGTCAACTTTGGCTGGCTGCTGCGCTCCATCCACCGCTGGAGTGCTTCTATGATGGTGTTGATGATGATTCTACACACCTTCCGGGTTTACCTAACCGGTGGGTTTAAGAAGCCGCGCGAGCTGACCTGGGTAACCGGTGTAATCTTGGCAGTACTGACAGTTTCCTTTGGGGTTACGGGTTACTCCCTGCCTTGGGATCAAGTGGGCTACTGGGCGGTCAAGATCGTCTCCGGCGTGCCCAGTGCCATTCCGGTGGTGGGTGATGCCCTAGTCCAGCTTATCCGGGGCGGCGAGGCCGTTGGCCAAGCCACCCTCACCCGTTTCTACAGCCTGCACACCTTTGTGTTGCCTTGGCTGACAGCGGTCTTCATGACTATGCACTTTCTGATGATCCGCCGCCAGGGCATTTCTGGACCCTTGTGATCCCAGGCCGGTTCGATCCCCAAGTTCCTCTTGCTAAGCCTTTTTACCCCAGACAAGGAGAACGGCTATGCCTGTCTCGAAGCAAGTAATAGCAACTGAGGTCATTACACGCAAAGTTGACCTGGACAACCCCAAAGTTTTGGCCAAGCTGAAGAAAAACATGGGCCACATGACCTACGGTGAGCCCGCTTGGCCCAACGACTTGCTCTTTATGTTCCCGGTGGTGATCCTAGGCACCATCGGCGTGATTGTCGGCCTGGCGGTCATGGATCCGGCGGGGGTGGGCGAGCCGGCGGATCCTTTTGCCACGCCGCTGGAAATTCTGCCAGAGTGGTATCTCTACCCCGCGTTTCACATTTTGCGCATTGCTCCCAACAAGCTGCTGGGCATTGCCCTGATGTCGGCCATTCCGGTCGGCCTTCTGTTTGTGCCCTTCATCGAAAACGTCAACAAGTTCCAGAATCCGCTGCGCCGCCCCGTAGCAACGACGGTGTTTTTGATCGGCACCCTGGTCACCCTCTATTTGGGCATCGGCGCCACCTTGCCTCTGGATAAGTGGGTCACCCTGGGCCTGTTCTAGAGAGCGGAATATCTTTTCTAGTTTTTGTGGGTTGATAGCTCTAAGTGCAGCAGGCTGATGGCCGAGCTGCACTTTTTTATTGAGATTCGGAGAACTTTCCTGGGGGACTTTTCGGCAAACCTGTGGGCAAAGGGATGGTAATATCGCTACGCACTTCTCTTACCGTGACCGCCCATGAGCGTTCCTTCCTCTGCTGCTCGAACCTATCGGATTACTGCCCTGGCCGGAGATGGCATCGGCCCTGAAATCATGCAGGTGGGGCGGGCGGTTTTGGATGCAGTGGCCGCTCAGATGGGGTTTTCCCTCCAGTGGCAGGAGGGCCTAATTGGTGGAGCAGCCTACGAAGCCACTGGGGATCCCTTGCCCCCAGAGACCTTGAAAATGGCCCAGGAGAGCGATGCTGTTTACTTGGCGGCGGTTGGCGACTTTAAGTACGACACCCTGCCGCGGGAGAAGCGTCCTGAGCGGGCTTTGTTGGGCTTGCGGGCTGGCTTGGGGCTGTTTGCCAACTTGCGCCCGGTGAAGATCTTTCCGCAACTGGTGGAGGCCTCTTCCCTCAAGCCAGAGGTGATCGCCGGGATCGACCTGGTGGTGGTGCGCGAGCTCACCGGCGGCATCTACTTCGGCCAACCCAAAGGGATCTTCACAGATGCCACGGGATCCCGGCGGGGTGTAAACACCATGGCCTACAGCGAGGCCGAGGTGGATCGCATTGCCCGCGTGGCCTTTGAACTGGCTCGCAAGCGACGGCGCAAGCTCTGCTCAGTGGATAAGGCCAATGTCCTGGAAGTGTCGCAACTGTGGCGGGAGCGGGTTACCGCCATTGCGGCTGAGTACCCCGACGTGGAGCTTTCCCACCTGTACGTCGATAACGCTGCCATGCAGTTGGTGCGCTGGCCGAAGCAGTTTGACGTCATTCTCACGGAGAACCTCTTCGGGGATATTCTTTCCGATGAGGCAGCGATGCTGACTGGATCCATCGGCATGTTGCCCTCTGCCTCTTTGGGATCCTCTGGCCCTGGGGTATACGAACCAGTACACGGGTCAGCCCCCGATATTGCCGGACAAGACAAGGCCAACCCTCTTGCCCAGGTGCTCTCTGGGGCAATGCTGCTACGCTACTCTTTGGATCAGCCCCAAGCTGCCGACCGCATCGAGCAGGCTGTCGAGGCAGTTTTGGCCCAGGGCTACCGTACCGCCGACATCTACTCGGAGGGGATGACCCTCGTAGGCTGCCGCGAGATGGGAGAAAAGATCTTGGCTGCTCTGGCCCAGCAGCAAGCCTCCCCCCAAGGATCGCCCTCAGCCGCCGGCGGTTGAGTGGGGGTTCCCTTGCTGGCGCGGCTACCCCTCTCCCAGAGGGAGGGATTGTCCCGACGAACGGTGGCACTGCTATTACTCTTTATTGGAAATTCTTGGAAACGTCCGCGGGCCAGCTTCTTCCCTTAGGCAAAGCGATGGCCAAGCTGCATCGGGTCGTGGACGGTGATCTTTTTCTTGTGGATGGAAATGTAGTTCTTCTTGCGCAGCTCCCCCAACAGACGCGTGATGGTGACACGGGTTGAGCCAATCGCTTCCGCAATAGCCTGGTGAGAGAGCTTGAGATCGATGGTGACTCCATTGGGGCCGGGCACCCCGAAGTCGCGGCAGAGGATCAGTAGAAAGCTGACCAGGCGGGATCCCATGTCGCGGTGAGCCAGTGTTTCAATCATCATCTCTGTCTGCAGGATGCGAGAAGCCAAGCTCTTGAGCAGCAGCATGGCCAGCTCAGCGTTCTCCCGCAGCGATTTTTCCACCTGTTCGATGGGCAGAGAGAGTAGCTCGACGCGGGTAAAGGCCACCGCGTGATAGAAGCGGTCGGAGCGCTGCCCCGTGATGAAGGAGAGCACCCCAAAAATGCTGTTTTCCCGCAGGAGAGCAACGGTAATTTCTTCCCCCATTTCGTAGACCCGTGAGAGCTTGACAGCTCCTTTCACCAAAAAGTAAACCCGCTCCGCCGGATCTCCAGGGAAGAAGATGGTCTTACCGCGTTCAAACGTTTCGATAACCGGAGGATGGTGAGGCCCTCCTAACTGTTTGAAGGCTGCAATCAGAGATTTTTCCGCGATGGCCACCACCATATTCGTCAACCTTTTAAAGCCAGTTTATACCTAAGATCAACCTATAAATCAGATCGGGAGATTTGGGGCGCACCGTATTCCTGTTGACTGGAAAATTACCCTAGGGGCAAGATTATCCTAAGCTAAAAGGTTCTGCCCGGATACCTTTGTAGCAGGAGCTACATTTTTAAAGTCTCGTCTCTTGTCCAGCAGCGAATCCAGGACCAGGGGCGGGGGCCGTAATCGATTGGAGGGGTTTTATGGGGATCCCGGAGGCGGCTGTGGCCACACCTTCTCAACCGAGCCGTCAGCACTTCACAGTACGGATGCCGGAGCCGGCCAATCATCTGCTGGAGGTGGAACTACTCCAAGAGGTGGATCCAGAAGCGCCTCTGCAACTGCGGCTGCCGGTGTGGACGCCGGGATCCTACCTGGTGCGGGAATATGCCCGCCATGTGCAAGAGTTTCAGGCGGCAACGGAGCAAGGGATCCCTTTGGCCTGGCGGAAGGTAGATAAGAACACTTGGGAGATCGAGCCGCCCCGCTGTTCGGCTGTGAAGGTTCGCTATCGGGTCTATGCCTATGAGCTGACGGTGCGCACCAACCATTTGGATCTCACCCACGCCTACTTCAACGGGGCGGCGCTCTTTTTCTATGTGCCCGGTCGCGAGCGGGAACCCTACACCTTGACGGTGATCCCTCCCAAGCCAGATTGGCGCATCGCCACCAGTTTGCGACCTTTGATTTCTTCTTCTGAGGATCCTGCTTCCGGCCAGTCTTTTGTGGCGGCAGACTACGACGAGCTGGTGGATAGTCCGGTAGAGGTGGGCCTGCACCAGTTGCGGTCGTTTGCAGTGGAAGGGATCCCGCATTACTTCGTGGTCTGGGGAGCAGGCACCCTGGATTTGGAGCAAGCGGTGGCCGATGCCGAGAAAATTGTCCGGGCCACTGCAGCGTTTTTTGGCGGGTTGCCCTACGACCGCTACTGGTTTATTGTGCATTTGTCGCCAGGGGGATTTGGCGGCCTAGAGCACAAGTACAGCACCACCCTTAATTATTCTGGGCTGGAGCTGCATCAGCCCCAGTCCTATCGCCGCTTTTTGGCTCTGCTGGCCCACGAGCTTTTCCATGCTTGGAACGTCAAGCGGCTGCGCCCTCTGGCTTTGGAGAAAATTAACTACAACCAAGAAAATTACGTGGACTGCCTCTGGTTTTGCGAGGGGGCAACCAGCTACTACGAAAATGTCATCTTGCTGCGGGCAGGGATCCTCAGCGCCAAAGATTTTTTGCAGATCCTGGCCGAGCAAATTGGCCGGCTGCAGCGCACTCCGGGTCGGGCCGTGCAATCGCTGCAGGAATCCAGTTTCGACGCTTGGATCAAACTCTACCGTCCCCACGAAAATAGCCTCAACAGCCAGGTTTCTTATTACCTCAAGGGCGCTTTGGTCTGCTGGCTGCTGGATCTGCACATTCGCCACCTTTCGGGGGGCCAGGGATCCCTGGACACGGCCATGCAGGATTTGTGGCAGCGCTTTGGCCGGTTTGAGAAAGGCTACACCCACCAAGACCTGCGGGAGGCCTTTGAGCGGGTAGCCGGCGCCAATCTTGGCCACTTTTTCGCTGCCTACGTGGAAGGTACAGAAGAGCTGGACTACAACGCTTACCTCCACCCTTTTGGCCTCACCCTCAAAGCCCACTTCAGCCGCCCCAACCCTTCCCCCTACCTGGGTCTCCACTTCAATGGGGAAGGCAACCGCATCAGCGCCGTCGAGATGGGATCCCCGGCCCAAAAAGCAGGCATCTGGGC
>NZ_JANSJN010000041.1:20350-22057 GCF_047462555.1 Synechococcus sp. B60.1 | reverse complement strand
TTGCTCCCTAGAAATTGTGAAGCAATACATCCAGAATCAGTCAGAGGGTGCTATCCATCCCCACCGTATAGACGGTGAGGAATTCCGCACCTTACGTTAATTTTCACTGGTGGCGGGCCACAATTGATGTCCTCACCCCCGCCCCCTCTCCCTCAGGGAGCTATCCCTCACCCCCGTCCCCTCTCCCTCAGGGAGAGGGGAGTTGGGGAGACGCGTTCGCGACAGCGTTGCGCAGCAATAGCGATGTGACGAGAGGTTTTATTGCTGCTTGAAATAAAGGGGTGCAGCAGGAGTTTCCCTGGGGTGAAGCGAGATCCTGATGGCTAGGTAGTACAAGGGATCCTTTCTGTGTGATGCTACAAACAGAGGCAGGCTAGGAGAGGGAACAGACCTTGCGAGTGGGGATCATCGGCACCGGCTACGCGGCTCGCTCACGGGCTGAGGCCTTGCGCAAAGATGGGCAAGTGGAGATTGTGGCTGTTGTCGGTCGATCCCCCGAGCGGAGTGCTACTTTTGCCGCCGAGTTTGGGGCTGTTGCCTATTTCGACTGGTCTTCTCTCTTCCGCGAGCAGCGGCTGGATCTGGTTTTTGTCAGCACCATCAATCGGGATCATGGGGCCATTGCCCGTGCTGCGCTGGAAGCAGGGATCCACACTGTCGTTGAATATCCTCTTGCCCTCAGCCTTGCCGAAGCCCGGTCGCTGGTGCAATTGGCAGCCGAGCGGCGGTTGCTGTTGCACGTGGAGCACATCGAGCTCCTCAGCGGCATCCACCTGTTGCTGAGGCGGGAGCTGGAAGGGCTGGGCAAGTTGTTTGCCGTCCGCTACATCACCCTCACCGCCACCCACCCCGCCCCCGACCGCTGGACCTACCGGCCTGAGCTGTTTGGCTTCCCCCTCATGGGGGCTGTCTCCCGCATTCACCGCTTGGTGGACTTGCTGGGCAAGGTGGAGCGGGTGAGCTGTCAACTGCGCTACGACGGGCCGGATTTGCCCCAGCGCTACAGCAGTTGCTACTGCACAGCCCAACTGAGTTTTGCCAGCGGGTTGCTGGCAGTGTTGACCTATGGCAAGGGAGACTCTCTGTGGTGCTCGCAGCGGCTACTGGAGTTCCACGGCCAGCGGGGGGGCCTGCTGATCAACGGCGAAGAGGCGATGCTGTTGCGCGCCGGCAGTGCCCACCCCTTGGAGACGGGATCCCGCCACGGCCTGTTCGAACAAGACACCCGCATGGTGCTGGATCACCTGCGCCACGGCAGCCCTCTCTACGTAGACACCGAAAAGATGCTCCATGCCCTCGCCGTGGCCGAGGCCGCCGAGCGATCCGCCCAAACCCAGCAGGTTGTCCATGTTCAAGATGAGATCCCAACTTGAAAGTGCCGGTGCAAGTCTGGTAGAGAGGAAGTCGCCGAGCGCTTCCAGAGATAGGGTCTGGTCTCTCCCCTCTCCCCCTGGGAGAGGGGCTGGGGGTGAGGGAGAAGAGTCGAGAACTTGAGTGGAAGTGCGTTGTCCCAGTCTCAATTGAAATGGCTATGGCTCCCCTCTTCCTCCGCCAAAAGGGTCGGAGGTGAGATAAGTCAGGGATAGAATCTGGCACCACCCAGTTGGCTGGGATTTGAACAGCCCTAGCCGCTCAGCTCCCAAACACGCTGACAATGCGGCGCATGGCTTCTTCTACGTTGGCGCGGCTGTTAAAAGCCGACAGGCG
>NZ_JANSJN010000041.1:0-20250 GCF_047462555.1 Synechococcus sp. B60.1 | reverse complement strand
GCTCAGCTCCCAAACACGCTGACAATGCGGCGCATGGCTTCTTCTACGTTGGCGCGGCTGTTAAAAGCCGACAGGCGCAGGTAGCCCTCGCCGGCGCTGCCAAAGCCAGAGCCGGGAGTCCCCACCACATGGCAGGTGTGCAGCAGCTTGTCGAAAAACTCCCAACTGCTCAGCCCAGTGGGCGCCTTTACCCAGACGTAGGGAGCGTTGACGCCGCCGTAGGCCTGGATCCCGGCTTTGGCCAACTGCTCGCGGATGATGCGGGCATTCTCCAGGTAAAACTGCACCAAAGCCCGCACCTGGGCCTGCCCTGCCTCAGAATAGACGGCTTCTGCCCCCCGCTGCACGATGTAGGCCACGCCGTTGAACTTGGTGGACTGGCGGCGATACCACAGGCTCCAGAGATCCACCCAGGAGCCATCGGCAGCTTGGCCCCGTAGCGACTTGGGCACCACTGTAAAGGCGCAGCGGGTGCCGGTAAAGCCGGCTGTCTTGGAAAAGGAGCGGAACTCGATGGCGCATTCCCTTGCCCCCGGGATCTCGTAGATGGAGTGGGGGATCCCAGGCTCCGTAATGTAGGCCTCGTAGGCGGCATCAAAGAGGATGAGCGAGTTGTGGGCGCGGGCATAGTCCACCCAGGCCTGCAGATGCTCCCGGGTTGCTACTGCGCCGGTGGGATTGTTGGGAAAGCAGAGGTAGATGACATCGACTTTTTGCTGGGGCAGGCTGGCGGTGAAGTGGTTTTCCGCCGTCAGCGGCAGATAGACCAGGCCCTCGTACTCACCCCGCTCGTTGGCCGGCCCCGTATGGCCCGCCATCACGTTGGTGTCCACATAGACGGGATAGACGGGATCCGTGATGGCAATGGTGTTGTCGTGGCCGAGAATATCCAGGACGTTGCCACAGTCGCACTTGGAGCCGTCGGAGATGAAGATCTCAGAAGCGTCGATGTCGCAGCCGCGAGACTGAAAATCGTGCCGGGCAATGGCTTGGCGCAGCCACTCGTAGCCCTGTTCTGGGCCGTAGCCGCGGAAGGTAGCCCGCTCCCCCATTTCCTCCACGGCCCGGATCATGGCCGTCCGGCAGGCCTCCGGCAGCGGCTCGGTAACATCGCCAATGCCCATCTTGATAATTTGGGCTTCCGGATGGGCGGCAGCAAAGGCCTGTACCCGCCGGGCAATCTCGGGAAAGAGATAGCCGGCCTTCAGCTTGAGGAAGTGGTCGTTGATCCTGGCCATAGGAGTTGAGCACTGCTTAAAAAACCACCGGCCCTCCAGTGTAGCCGAAGCCACCTCCCTCCTGCTTCTGTCAACCCCTGTAACCTGCCTGGCTCACTGCCCCAGGCTATCCAGGCTGAAGGCACCCACTGGCGAGGTCAGGTGAAACTCTCCCCGCTCCTGGGTCAGGCCCAGGGGGCGGCTGGGAAAGGCTACCAGGATCCCTTCTAGGCGCAGCGACGCCGCCACAGGATCGTAGGCCAAGCGCAGCTCGAAATCCCGCAGGTCGCGGCGCACCTCAATGCGGCGGATCCCTGCCTCCGTTAGGCCCAGGCGGAGCCGCCAGTGGTTTTGCCACTGCGTGCCAAGGGTCGCATCCAACTCCAGGCCATAGGTAGAGAACTGGCCTAGCTGCGGATCGTAAACCGCCTGCAGCGCGTAGCTAATCCCCGGCTCATAGCTGTCCAGACCCGAACGTTGATCTCGGTTGAAGGTGGTACTGCTGCGCCCCCGATATTCCAGCCGGATCGGTTGTAACTGCCCCTGGTTGAGGTCGTAGGAGGTTTGCACCTGGATGTTGAATAGCTCAGGGGTGGTGTTCCAGGTAAAGTTGGCGTTGAGGGTATCCCACTTTTGAGCGACAAAGTCGTAGCCAAGGGTGGTGTCGAAGCGCAACAGGTTTTTTACTTCCGCCTGCAGCTCCTGCAAGTTGCGGGAGGCAATCGCTTCCAAATCCTCCGGCGTATCGTCGGGGAAGGTCAGGGCTATGGGCAGCTCGCCGGGCAGGTCGTCTTCAAAGGCGATGTAGCCGGGGGGCACGTTGAGCAGGAAGTTGCGCGGGGTGAAGAAGCTAATGCTGGCGTTGAGGCGATCCACATCCTTGGGGCTGACGGAAAGGGTTTGAAAAGGAGCGGAATTGTTGCCGTAGAAGGTGCGGCTGTAGCGCAGATCGATGGTGTTCCAGTCGGCGGGCTTGAGGCTGAGGCGGGGGTTGAGGCTGACGGTGGATTCCTGGTCGGGGGTTGAGTACAGGACTTGGGTGTAGTCGATCGAGCCGGGCATGAAGGTGATCCAGGGAGCCGGTTGAATGTCGTTGAATTGAAGGCTGGAGCGCAGCTCGTAACGATTGAAAAAGTTAAGGCCGGATCCCACTTCTCGATCTGGCTGTTGCTCTTGGGTCAGGGTGAGGGCGCTGCTGAGGGAAATATCGGGAGTGATGCGGAGGAGATCGGGATTGAAGGCCAGCTCGAAGTTGCGGCGCGGCTCGGTGTCGCCGTTGGAGCTGCTGTAGGCGCGGTAGTTGAGGCGGTAGGTGCCGCCCCAGCCGGGTGGGGTGAGTTGGGCGCCCAGCGTCAGCCGCGCGTCGGCAAAATCTGGGCCATCTTTGACGCTCACCCGCTGGTTGTAGTCCAGGCGCAGATCCGACTGCAGCCAAGGCACGCCCCCGTAGCGCTGGATGTGACTGAGGGTAAGGGGAAAGCTATAGGTGCCGTTCTCCTGGGATCCGCTGCGGTTGATGTTGAGGGTGGTGGTGGAGAGATCCCCCTGAAAGGTGGCGTTGAGGCGGAGGTCAGCGTTGTCGTTGCGCCCGCCGGCAGGGCGGTAGGTGTTGTCTAGGTTGAGGTTGAGCTGGCCCCGCAGTTGGCCCTCTTGGCCGAGGAGGTTGGCGGCGTAGAAGTCGAAGTTATGGTCAAGGCGGAAGCGGCTGGAGAAGCGCCGCTGGTCGGCCTCAGTTACCAGGTAAAACTGGGCTCGCCCGTAGTTGACGCTATCGGGGATGGGGAGAATGTAGTCGTGCAGAAAGCCGATGCCCAGGCCTTTCTTCTGCAGGACATCCAGCCGCAGGCCGCCGAAGTTGTACTCGTCGAAGCGGTAGGCCCAACTGGACTTGACAAACACCCCTTCCGCCTCGCTGCGCCCCGGCAGCACCCACTGGTGATCCCGCAGGCTGTAGACGAAGAGGGGCAAGTAGGCAATCTGCAGCCCCGCCCGCAGATCGCCCTCTTGGGTGAGCTCGCCACCGGCAAAGACGCGGGCGTCGTAAACGATGACCCGGTCATCGGGAAACACCTCCACCCGATCCCCTTGCACGTAGTGGGTGATGGGCGGCTCCGGCGAGGTGGTGACGGTGGCCTTCTCGAAGAAGATCCGCTCTCCCAACAGGGCAGTGGTCTCTTGGCTGCGCACAAAAACCCGGGTGCCCGGCTCCTCCCCCGGCAGGATCACCAGCGAGTTTTCAAATTGAGCGCTGCGACCGGGGATATCCAAGTCCAGGTTGCGCCCCTCGATTTGCCGGATCCCGCGCCCCTGCGGCCCAGGAGGCCACTCCATGCGAAAAGGGCCCTCGCTGCGCAGGCGCCGTTCCCGCCGGTAAAACAACAGCCGCTCGCCGCTGATGCGGGTGCCGTCGGCCAGTTGGATCTGGGCGTTTCCCTCGGCAATGCCCAGGTCTTGTTCAGCGATGTAGCGGAGCACATCCCCACTGACGTTGATCTGATCCGGGTCGAGGGGGATCTGCCGTTGGCTGGTGGCGGTGGCCGCCAGTTGCTGGCGAATCTGGGATCCCTGGCTGGCAGGCGGAGCGGCTTCTGGGCCGGTGGCAGGAGCGCCCAGATCCCGCAACAGGGGGAACCGCTCCAACAACTGGGGAGCCAGTAGAGATCCGGCAGTGGGGGTGAATGACTCAGTTCCGGTTTGAGCTGCCATCTGAGTGCCGGTGGAAGAAGGTGCAGGGGAAGGGGCGCCGCCCAAATTCCAGCTCCCGCCGGCTTGCGAGAGCAAGGTCGGGATTCGCTGCGCCGCCTCTTCCGAACCAAGCCCCTCTGGCCCTTGAGGGGTAACCGGATAAGCAGTAGCTAAGCTCTCGCCAGTGGATCCTAGGCCGCGCCTAGTCTCGGTGGGACGCAGCCGGGGTTCTTCTTCCATCCGCAGGGCAGCAGCTTGGGAACGGGGGGAGCCGAGAGAGTCCAGCGTCGGAACAGTTGCAGGGGACGTCGCCGCTGAAGCGGGCCGGGAAGACGGCGTTGCCTGGGCCTGTTGTGCCTGCCGCCGGGCGTGGGCCGCCGCCCCCTCGGCCAAGAGCCGTTGCAGCCGCTGCCGGTTTAACTCTTCTGGCGTGAGGGTCTTTTCAGAAGGGGTGCTAGACGGCGGGGAGCCAAGATTAGAAACTGAGGCCGCAGAAGGTCCAGTTGCCGCCTTCAAGAGCACAGCGGGCGGAGAAGATTGAGCCTCGGCTAAGGTGATGGGATCCCCCAACAGGCTGGCACCAGGGGGAGCAACCGATTCTGGGCTGGGAGCTCGGTGAGCCGGTTGTAACCGCTGGGCCGACGTTTGCGCTGCCCAAAAGCGCTGGTAGCCCTCCATATTGGTGGGCAGGAGATCCGGCTGGGCAAAGACCGCCCTCTCCATTCCCACCCACAGGGAGCTGCCCCAGCAAAGGGCTAGCCACCTTGCCCAAGGGCTGAAGCCATGTGGGAAGTTGCCGAATCTCACCGTAAAAACCGCCACAGTAGAGAGAAGCCCACCCCGCCGAAAATCATATTGGGCAACCAGGCAGCCAGCCAGGGATCGATCTGCTCAACTCGACCCATCGCGCGTCCTAAGCTCATCAGTACATAGTAAATAAACACCAGGACAATCGCTAGCGCCACACTGCCGTAGCGGCCGGTCTGCCGCACCGTTTGTAGGCCTAGGGGCGCAGCCACCAAGATGGCAAAAAAGCTGGCCAAGGGAATGGCGAACTTGAGGTGGTACTCCGTCAGGCAGCGGGCTACATCGGCAGAAGGACGTTGCTCCGCTCGATATCGCTGGCATTGCTCCCACAGCTCTGCCGCCCGTTGCTCCTGGGGCACCTTTTCGGCGTACACCAGGCCCACCAACTTGCTGACGATGTTCAGCTCCATCTCCGCCACCTGGCCCTCGTAGTAGGTGCGCCCCCGCTCGTCGTAGCGACGGATCACCACGTCTTGCAGGTGCCACGCTTGGCCCACCTGACGTGCCGTTTCGGCAGAGATCACCTGCGGGTAGCGTAGGTGGCCGGTCTCGGCCTTGCGATCCAAAATCAGTAAGTCGCGCATCAAGCCGGTCTCCGGGTCAATGGATCCCACATGAAACCAAAGGTCGTCGTCCACCCGCACGATCTCTTCCGAGTCAAAGGGAAGGGCATCCTGAGCCAGGATGAGATTGGTGTTCAGGGTTTTCACTTTTTGGTTGGTTTGGGGCACGATCACTTCATTGGTCAACAGCGCCAGGCCGCTGATCAGTAGACCGATGCAGAGCACCGGAATCAGCACCTTGCGATAGGGGATCCCGGCAGCCCGCAGAGCCGTGATCTCGCTGTCGGCCCCCATCCTGCCCAGGGTGAGCAGGGTGGCAAAGAGGCCGGCAATGGGGAAGGTGACCACCAAAATGGCGGGCAAGTTGAGGAGGAGAATGTGCAAAATTGTGAGGGGAGGGGCGCCTTTTTTCACCAGCAAATCGGCGTAGATAAAAAGCTGGTTGCCCAGCATCATTACCGTGCCCCCTGCCACCCCCAAAAAGAAGGGGCGGATCATTTCTTTGAAGAGATAAAACTCCAAAAAAAAGCCCCCAAATTTTAGGGATCCCCACAAGCTCCCCCTACCAGCAGCGCCTTGGTGCCGTTTTCCTTTGGTCAATTGGGTGGGCATGTGCCTTTATTCCCTCAGACTGGCGTGCGACTTAGCCGGCCCCAGACGGCTTAGACAGCGGCAGGCAAGGGTTGGATCCCGTCAGAGGGCGTCGGTGATGCGAAATTGAAACATCCCCTGCTGCTGCTCGTCCCCCTCGACGGTGTACTCATCCTGTTCCAAGTTCAGGGTGACCAGCCTGCCGCTGAGGCGGTTGGCGCCCCGACACATCTGATCCAGAGCATCGCGACCGGGCAGACCCTCACTGGTTTTGGGGGGAACGGGAGTGAGCTCGCCGCGATCGCAGAGGAGGACGGGAGCCTGGTCGGCGGTGATCCTGAAAACCTGCCCTTGGTCGGAGTAGTCGGCCCGATCTCCCTCAATAGCGCGGTTGGCCTGGACGATCACTACATTGCCGAGGAAGCGGGCATCGCCGCTGGCCTGGTCGATCTCCACCCGATCGGCATAGATCACCGTCGGTTGATCGACATCGGCCTGGGTCTGGGGGTTTTGCAGGCGCTGCGCCAGCCAGTCCCCCTCGATCTGCTCGATCACCACCTCCCCCCGCAGCTCCACCTTCTCAGGGGTGATGGTGGCCTGGTTGGCCTTGGCCTTGCGCCCCCGCTGGATAAACTCGACAGCATCGCTAAACTCCGAGGTGCCGGTACGGGAGTTGTAAACCAGGCGAGCGGCCCGCACTTCCGTTTCGGCTTGGCGCAGCTCCTCCGTCAGGGATCCGCCGCCGGCGGCTGGGGTAGAGGCGGCCATCTGCCGGTAGAGAACGTTTTCCTCAAAAAAGAAGATCTTGTCGCGGTGGTTGCCCTCCAGGCGGGCGGAGGTGAGCACCCGCCCCGGCTCGCGCAAGGTCACTCCCCCCGTCAGCAGGCTTTGGGATTCGCGGCGGCGGTAGGTGCCCTGAGCTGCCTGGATGGTGGTTTCCCCTTGTTGAATTTCCAGGTTGCCTTCCCCGCGGGCAACTTGCGTGTTGCGGTCGTAGGTGAGGCGGTCGGCAATGATGGTGACCTCCTGATCCGGTTGGTTGGGAGTCGCCTGTGGGCCAGCCTGGGCCAAGCGCAGATCGGCTAACAGGGGATCCCGGCTGGTGTCGCCGGCTACCTCCTGCAACACCACGCCGCCGGAGAGAATGCTCTGGGCCTGCTGGCGCAGGTAGGTGCCCTGAGGGGCGCGAATCTCGATGCCACGTTCGCGGATGCGCAGGTTGCCTCTCCCTTCGGCCACTTGATTGGCACGATCGTAGGTGATCTGGTCGGCGGTGATGGTAGTGGAGGCAGGATCCGCCGCCGCAGTGGCCACCCACCGGGCGGCGCTGGCCAGGTCGGCTCCTTGGGCAGAGCTGGAGGACTCCGTCTTGCTGGGGCGATCCGGAGGCAGCACAATTAGCTTGCCCTGCTGGGCACTGAGGAGGGCAAATTGGAAGTTAAACGAGCCGGAGCGGCCCTGCAGCACCATTTCCTGCCCCTTGAGGGTGAACTCCGCCGGCACCTCGATGCGCTCTTCAGGCGTGACTCTCAGAGCGCGGGTCAGAAGCAGGCTGCCATCCTCGCTTCTCACCTCCACCTCCTCATCCAGATAGAGGGCGTCGGCGGTGGCGTCGTAGCGAGCCCGCTTGGCCCACCAAGTCATCTGCTCGCTGCTGGCAAAAAAGGGATCCGGCACCTCTTCTTGGCGGTCGGCGCCACCTCCGTAGAAGTAGCCGTGCGCCCCCTGCTCAAACACCTGTTGCCCAGCTCTGAGCTCCACCTGTTCGGCGATGAGACGCCAACGCTGGTGGCCCCCTCGACGACCCACAATATCCACCCTGCGGCTGACGGAAAGGGGCTGATCCGGGGGAGGGGACTCCACCTTTACCTCTTCGATGTCGATGGACAAGGCCCAGGCAACCAGAGCGGCCAAGAGGCCGGTTCCCAAGAGCGCCACCCCCAGGTTGGAATTGAAAAATCGCCGCATCCTGTTCTCGCCGCTGCCTTACGTTGATTCCGAATCCATGAGCCCCAGCAGGGCCAACACCCAACCCGGCACACTAGGCTGTAGCTTATCGCAATTTGCGGGCCGCCTCGTCGGGATCCCGATCACCTCTAAGGTTCTGGTTTATCCCAGACGGCTGAGGATAAAGCCCAACCCCAGAAACAGCCCTAGCCAAAAGTGGAGGCCAACAGCGATGAACTTAGAATGGCTGATCCGCTGCGGCTGGTCGTGGTAGGCCCCCAGCAGGCGGGATAGCCGCACCGCAAAGGGGATCCCGGCAAAACCCAGCAACGTCCAAGCCGGAAAAGCCCCCAGCCCGACAAACAGCAGCAGCAGGCCAAAAATGCTGCCGCAGATCCAGGGGATGAGACGGGCGGAGCGGCGGGTGCCCAGCCGAGCCACTGGCGAGCGCTTGCCAGCAGCCAGATCGTCCTCCACCTGATGAAAATGGGAGCAAAACAAAATTAGGCTGGTGACCATCCCCACCACCAGCGAGGCCGCCAGGGCCGGCAGCGACCACGTTTGGCTTTGGCTGTAGTGGGCAGCCAGAACCGCCAGCGGCCCAAAGCTCAAAAAACAGAGGATCTCCCCCAGCCCTTGATAGCCCAGGCGCAGGGGCGGCCCCTGGTAGGCGTAGCCCAGCCCGCAGGCCAGCAGCACCAGCAGCAGCACCGTTGGATCCGCTTGCCGCCAGCTTAGCCAGAGGATCCCTGCCAACCCCAGGGCCAAAAAGGCATTGCCAGCCCAGAACACCTGCTCCGGCTTGCCGGTTAGGTTGACCAGTGAGTGGAGCTTGTTTTTGTCCACCCCTGTCTGGGCATCGAACACATCGTTGCTGATGTTGACCCAAGCCAAAAGACAGATGGCGGCCCCCAAAAACACCGCCAAAACCCCCACATCCATCACCCCTGCCTGGGCGTAGGCGATGGCAGATCCCACCCAGATGGGCATGATGGCCACACTGTACATAGGAGGCTTGAGGGCGGCCATCCACAACTGCCGCCGGGAGCGGCCCTCCCAAGTGCCCTTTTCTGCAAGCTGTACCTGGCTGGTCTCTGGATCCCTGCACGTTCTCTTTGACGGTTCCGGCTGTGCGAGCATGTTGGATCTAGCTCTCTCTGGGTTCTGTGTTGGCTCTGTATTTGTTAGGTTAGGGGGCTTCTGTCCCCATCCCCAAGGATGCTAAGAAACTTTGCAATCCGTAAAGAAACGCCTGGGATCCGGCGCTGGCGAGCCTGAGCCGCCGGCTGCTCTCCTAATCTCCTATCCTGAAACGCCTTTCTGCAGCTTCCCCTGCCGGCTGCGATGACGCTTGTCCTGTTTTCGGCCAAGGTGGGATCGTCCTCTTTTGCTTGCGCATGACTTCTTCTCTTTTCCCCTGGAAGGGTGCGTCCGGATGCCCGGAAGGGCCCAGAGACTGGCCGCCCATTCACACCTCTGCTGGGCCAGGAGAGGTGGAACACGCCTGGGATCCCCTGCTAGCGGCCTGCCAAGAGATGGCGCGGGCGCGAGGGATCCCCCAGATTCTCAGCCTATGGCAGCCCATCTCAGGGCTAGATCCGCTGGCAGTGCTGGCCCGGCAGTTGGGCTCGCTCCCCCCCAGCCACTCCCTCGGCTATTGCTACCTCTCCCACCCGACGCAAGGGGAACGGGTGCGGGTGCTGGGATGGGGATCCCTGCGGCAGCTCGACCTTTCGGGAAAGGGGAGATTTGAGGCGGCACGGGCCTTTGTGCAAGGGCTCCAGCCCCATGTTCATAGCGCTCCCGGCTGCACCCCAGAGTCCCCCCGCAGCCAGCAGGAGCGCCCTTTGTGCTTCTGCCGCTTTGGCTTTGCCCCCAACAGCGGCGGGGGGGCAGCGCTGGTCCTGCCGCGCTGGCAACTGTTGCAGGTGCAGGGGGAGTTGACGGTGGCGCGGCTCAACCTGGAAATTGGCCCTGAAAGCGACCCGGCGGCCTTGGCCGGCCAGATTGCCGCTTTTTTTGCCCGCATGCAGCGCCTTGCCGAGGCCCCCTTGCCTGCCTGGAATGCCTGGAAGCCCCAGCCGCCGCCGCAGGTGGCAGTGGCGGAAGAGGCCCTCTTGGCGCGAATTGAAAAAGCCCTGCAAGCAATTCAGGTGGGATCTCTGGAGAAAGCGGTGCTGGCGGAAGCGGTGGATCTGGTGTTGCCCTCCCCTCCGGCCATCCCCTCGCTGCTGGCCTATCTGGAGGCGCATCACCCCGATTGCAGCGTCTTCGCCTTTGCCTCAGAAAGTGAGGGGAATTTTCCTCCCCAGGTCTTCCTGGGAGCCAGCCCGGAGCGGCTGCTTTCGGTGTGGCAAGGCCGGGTGCAGATTGATGCGCTGGCCGGCTCCGTTGCCCGCGGCGCCAACGGCCACCAAGACCGGATGCTGGCCAAGCAATTGCTCCGTAGCGCCAAAGACCAGCGTGAACACCAGTGGGTAGTACGCTCGATCCAGGAAGCTCTGGGCCGGCTGGGGATGAAGCCCCGCATCTCCCCTCAGCCACGGCTGCGCCGTTTGGCCAACATCCAGCATCTGCAAACGGTAATCGAGGCGGAGCTCCCCGCTGGTGTGCATCTATTTGACCTGTTGGCCCAGCTCCACCCCACTGCCGCTGTAGGAGGCTATCCGCAGCAGGCGGCGCTGCAGTGGCTGGAGCAGTGGGAGCCCTTTGACCGCTCGAGCTATGCCGCCCCTTTGGGCTGGGTGGACTTGCAGGGCAATGGCGAGTTGGTGGTTGGGATCCGCTCAGCCCTGATTGAAGGGAAGCGGGTCCGCCTGTATGCTGGCGCTGGCATCGTAGCCGACTCCAAGCCGGAGCAGGAAGTGGCCGAAATCCGCCTGAAGCTGCAGGCGCTGGTTCAGGCCCTGGCCTTGCAGCCACCAGACTCCCTCGGCTGGTAGTTGCAGCCGCCGTTGGGCAAAGCTGATAGAACAGTCTCCCAAACAGTTAAAGTTAGAGAGCTGGCCCTTTAACGGCCTCGACTTGTCCACAGCATGGTTACCCTCAATCCCCCCTCTTCCCCGCCTATGGCCGGATCCCGTCTCTGGCCCGGCATCATTGAGCACTACCGGGAGTGGCTCCCTGTCAGCCCTCGCACCCCCGTAGTGACGCTGCATGAAGGTAATACCCCTCTGATCCCCTCTCCCGCCCTGAGCCGACGGCTGGGGCGAGACTGCCAGGTATACCTAAAGCTGGAGGGTCTCAACCCCACCGGCAGCTTCAAGGATCGGGGCATGACCATGGCGGTGTCCAAAGCCAAGGAGGCGGGGGCGGAGGCCATCCTCTGTGCCAGCACCGGCAATACCTCAGCAGCAGCCGCTGCCTATGCGGCCAAAGGAGGCCTGCGGGCCTACGTGCTGATCCCTGATGGCTATGTGGCCAAGGGCAAGCTGGCCCAAACCCTGATGTACGGGGCGGAGATCATCGCCATTCAGGGCAACTTTGACCAGGCGCTGGCCATGGTGCGGCAACTGGCGGAAGTCTACCCCGTGGCCCTGGTCAATTCTGTCAACCGCTTTCGGCTAGAAGGACAGAAAACTGCCGCCTTTGAGGTGGTGGATGCTTTGGGAGATGCCCCCGACTGGCTCTGTATCCCGGTAGGCAATGCCGGCAACATCACCGCCTACTGGATGGGCTTTTGCCACTACTACCAGCAAGGCAAGGCCAGCCGCCGCCCGCATCTCTATGGCTTTGAGGCTGCCGGCGCTGCTCCTATCGTCCTCAATCGCGTGGTGGAACATCCAGAAACGGTGGCCACAGCCATCCGCATTGGCAACCCTGCCAGTTGGGTAAAGGCCAAGGCGGCTGTCCAGGTCAGCGGTGGCCGAGTGGACAGTGTAACTGACGAGGAGATCTTGGCCGCCTATCGTCTGCTGGCAAGAGAGGAAGGGATCTTCTGCGAGCCGGCCAGTGCCGCCTCGGTGGCTGGATTGCTGAAATGGCGGGATCAGGTGCCTGCCGGCGCCCGGGTGGTGTGCGTGCTCACCGGCAACGGCCTCAAGGATCCCGACACGGCCGCCCAACAGGGATCCGCCCCCATCCACACGGGGGTTGCCCCCGATTTGGCTGCTGTAGCCCGCCTGATGGGCTTTTAGCGCCGCCGCCCTGGGTGCTGGGGGAGGGATGAGATGCTGGCTCAGGGGGTTCACTCGTCACTGCGGCTAGAAGGCTGCGCGGGCGACTGATAGTTGCGGATGGCCCGCTTGACCAAAGTGAGAAAGGCGTAGGCCCGTTGATCGGTGGGATCCAAGCGCATCACGGTCTGAAAGGCCTCTTCCGCCTGCCGCAGGACGTCTAGATCGATCTGGCCATCCACCTCTGCTTCCAGTTGAGCCTTTTGCAAGAGCAGTGCCCCGCGGTTGTAGTGGGCTGCAACATGGCTGGGATCCGCCGCCACCACCGCCTCCAGTTCGGCCAGGGCTGGATCCAGATAGCCACTCATACCCAGCACCCAGGCCAGCTTATAGCGAGCTTCGGTATGCGTGGGGTCCTCGGTAACTGCTCGGCGAAACGCCTGGATGGCCGCCGGAAAATTGCCCGCCTGAACCGCCGCGATGCCTTCTTGGTAACTGTCGTTGGCCATAGGCAAGGTTTGGGTCTGAGCCGAGGGATCCCTGATCTGCAGCTTAGCCCTTGCCAGATGGGATCTCCCGGTTTTCCCACCCTAATGGTGAGAAGCGGTTCAGCGCCTTTTCGCCGCTGGGCCTGCCATCTGCGGCAGGGGAAACTGCCTCAGCAGGGGATCTCAGATTGCGCAAAGCCTGCTCTGGCAAAACTCTGCCCTTTCCTAGGATGAACATAGCCGCTAATCAGGGGTGAACTATGAACGCCAAACTGCTCTTCCTGCCGCTGGCTTTGGGGCTGTCGATGGCTCCGGCCACCGTCGTTTTCCCGCAGACGCTGGGCCTCTACTCCCCGCTGCCAAGGCTACAACTGGCCGACACTCGCCTGGAAACCGGCACCCGCTCCATCCTCGTCAACCCAGTACCTTCCGACTTGCAGGTAAATCTGGAGCTGGATCGGCGTGGCTCTAACCCCATCTACCGGCCCGGCGAGCCGATTTCCATTACCTTGAGCACCAATCGCGACGCCTACGTCTACCTGTTCAGCATCCAAGCCGATGGCCGCACCCATTTGATTTTGCCCAACCGCTTCTCGGGTGGAAACGAGTTTCTGCGGGCCGGCGAAGTGCGCACCTTCCCGCCCCCCGGTGCCCGCTACCGCCTAACCATTGCTCCGCCCTTTGGCCAAGCCCAAGTATTGGCGGTGGCCTCCCTCCGTCCCCTCAACTTCCAGGAGATCGCCTCTTTTGAGCAGGGTGGATCCTTTGCCAATGTAAGGGTACGGGGATCCCAACTGGGCGATGCCATCGCTCGCGCCATTGTCGTCGAGGAGATCCCTGCCACCGAGTGGGTGACCACCACGCGCTTCTATCGGGTCGCACCGCGGTGACCCCAGACTTTCCATCCTTCCAGAGCCTGGAACCGACAGCTATGCAGGCTTGTCTCCGGCCTAGACCGAGCCGAAGCTGAGGCTTAGGAGAAGAACAGCCACCAAGCTCACCACTAGCATCAGACCAGCAGGCATAAACCTGCCGGTTTTGCGGTAGCGCAGGGCAAAGAGAAGGGATCCCAGCGCCGCCGTCCCCAAGCCCAGGCCCAGCCCCCAGCGGGAACCTGTTCCCAGTAGCCCATAGCTGACGCCACTGAGGGCGGCCCCCACCAGGCCGCCGATTAACGACTTGGAGCTTCTGCCTTTCATATAGCCGACGACTCCGCCTACCAAAAGCAGCGCTCCATAGACGAGCAAAGTAATCTGTGCAGCCATCATGGCTGGGAAAAACCCCTCCTAGCTCGGTCTAGTCCACAACAATTTCACGAATCAAGGGCAGGCGGATGCTGATGTAGCGGTTGAGAATCGAGGCATCGACGTTGCTGAGGGCATGTTTTTTTTGGCAGGCACTCAGAAGCAGATTCACCAAGTCATCGTCACGTTGATTGAGCCAATCTGGCCTGCCGATCTCGCTGACCAAAGACCAAAACTGGCGTACCATTTCAGGGGTCATGGCATCCATTGTGTAGGGTAAGGGCTGAACTGCGAAAGTGCAAAAGCAAGAGTGGTCTAGGCCATCAATTCCATTCTAGGGAAAACGCCTCGTCCGTGAAGGCAACATTTCAGCTCTGTCACAACTTAGGATAAGATGTCATGCTTTCCCATAAACCTCAGCAAACCCCAACCATCCTGGCTTCAGAAGGCTTTGAACCAGAAGCTTCCAGGGCTAATAACAATAAAGCAATAAAAATAATAACTCTTGCCCAATCTCGACATCGGCATCAAAAGGCTTATAAGCCGACTGGCCAAAACTTCTCAGGGAAGGTGCAGAAGCTTGGCAGGCCTGGACACTAGTGCAGGGCGTACTGCAACACATAGGCTCCTTCTTCTCCTGGTTTGTGGGTGTTGGCCCGGAGGGTGTAGGTACCGCTGCGAGGCAAAAAGGCGATCATTAGGGCATCGCTTCTGCTCCCTTGGTCATCATCCCAGGCAATCACATCGCCACTGGGATCCAGCAGTTGCAAAAAGGCATCGAGATCGGAGCTGGTCATCAAGGCTATCAAGATCTGTCCGGCCCGGGCAGCAATGGGGTGTTCTTCCATCCAACTGCCGTCCTCAGGGTGCTGGGCGGATCCCTTCTGCAGACGGCCCGACACCGTTTGCTGCCAATCGACCTGGGCCAGCCGGTAGGCCAGCCGATAGGTGCCGGTGGATTCCGGCTCGAAGCTCGTGGCCCGCAAGGTGTAGGTGCCTTCCTGCAGCAGCCGCACCGCCAAGAGGGCGTTGACATCGGGGCCGGAGTCGTCGTCAAAGCCGATTACCCGCCCCTGGCCGTCCACCAGCTCCAGGTAGGGGTCAAAGTCTTCGCTCTCCAGGGTGGCGATCAGGATCTGGCCCGCCTTGGCGGCAACAGGGATCCCATCCCAGTAGCTGCCGTACTGGGGGCTGACCTTGTCCCCTGCTTCAAGAGTTCCTGTCAGGGTCTGGCTGCCTCTCCACAGGGAAGAGCGAGTCAAGGCGGATCCCACTTGTGTGCTCCTCTCTCCCACCAGGTTCAGTAGCCGACAGCCGCTGACCAACCTCAGAGCCACCCAAGCAAGGGCCAGACGGGATCCCCAGCGGCGGGAAAACCCAGAACTAAAACACAAGCTCGACATCCAATCAGTGAGGATCCCTCGAGGGGGAATGGAGACCATAAGTCCAATTTTACCGCTTGGGCAGAGTCGGACAGGGACGGCAATTTACAGAGCATCCCAGGCTTGCAAGACGGCCTCTAGAGCCAGCCGCCCGTGGCTGAGATGGGTTCCCCCCTGCAAATAGACGGTGTAGGGCTCCCGCATCGGCCCATCAGCGGAGAGCTCGGCACTGCTGCCGGCAACAAAAGTGCCCGCCGCCATCACTACCGGGTCGGCATAGCCGGGCATCACTTCTGGAACCGGCGTGAGGTAGGAATCCACAGGCGAGCTGCTTTGGATAGCGCGGCAAAAGGCCTGCAACTTCTGCGGGGATCCCAGTTGAATGGCCTGGATGATATCGGTGCGGGGCACCTGGGGCAGCGGGGAAACAGGATAGCCCAGATCGTGGAACACCTGGGCGGCCAGATGGGCGATCTTAACCGCTTCGGCCACCATCTGTGGGGCCAAAAACAACCCTTGAAATAGAAGCCGGTTGAGATCGAAGGTGGCTCCCCCTTCCGAGCCAATCCCCGGCGCCGTCAGCCGGCAGGCAGCCTGCTCCACCAGCTCGGCCCGCCCCGCCACGTAGCCCCCCGCCGGGGCCAGGGTACCCCCTGGATTTTTGATCAGGGATCCAGCGATCAAATCCGCACCCACGTGGGTGGGCTCTTGGGTTTCCACAAACTCACCGTAGCAATTGTCCACCAAGACCACCACCTCCGGGTTTTGTGCCTTAACAATCTGGATCATCTCGGCAATCTGGGCGATGGAAAAGCTGGGACGCCAGTCATAGCCACAGGAGCGCTGGATGTGAACCAGGCGGGTTTGCGGTTTGAGGGCCGTTTTCAGGGCCTGCCAATCGACGCCGCCTTCCCGCAGATCCAACTGACGGTAGGTGACGCCGAACTCCCGTAGGGATCCCCGGCCCGAGCCGCGCAGGCCGATCACCTCCTCCAGGGTGTCGTAGGGGGGGCCGGTGATGGCCAACAGCTCATCCCCCGGCCGCAGCACGCCAAACAGGGCACAGGCAATGGCATGGGTGCCGGACACCATTTGCAGCCGCACCAGTGCCGCCTCACAGCCCATGATCTGGGCAAACACCCGATCCAACACCTCTCGTCCCCGGTCATCGTGCCCATAGCCCGACACGCCGGCGAAGTGATGGGATCCCACCTGCTGGTGGCGAAAGGCCTGCAACACCCGCGCCAGGTTCTCCCTAAGGACGTTATCTATCGCCTGAAACCGATCCTGCAGAGCTGCCTCTGCTCTGTCCAAAAGCTCCGTCACCTTCAAAGAGATCTCTCTGGCCACCGAGTCCATCCCCCTTTTCCTGAGCAAACTGGCTTTTCAGCTAGCAGGTCGGCCACCGCCCAAGAGGCCAAAAACAGCTTTTCAGACCTGCTCCTGGTAACGATGTTTCCGCGGGATCCCTATCTTGATAAAAACCTTAACTTCAGTCAACATCTCTTCATTCTCCCTTTCAGTCTCTGTCGGAGCTGGAAAAAGCCGCCCGACTCACCAGGTTGTATAATGGCTACAAGATCTACAAGGAGAAGAGAGAACAATAAAAAATAAGGGGATGCTTGCCCTAAGAGCAGAGGTTGGTTCAGCAACTGCTGATTTCCGCTGCTGCAGAGGATAAGCTGTGTCGATCAAGGCCGATCCTTCTTCTAAAGTTGAGGATGAAGTGGGCGGTCATTGATGATTGGAAGGTTTCCTGAGAAATCCCACTTAAAAGCTACACCCTTAGCTTTCCTAATACTCAGAGTTGAATTCAAGTTTAGTAAAAGTATTTTCGGCAGAGCCTATCTGTGTAAGTTCTGCTGCTAAGTTTGCTCTCTTCGAACCATCTAGAGACCTTCTCCACTTGCATTTGGAGTTCCAAATTCAGGGAACTTCTCTTTGCCTGAGAAGTGGTGCTGGCCCCCAATCCCTTAAAAATGAAGACAGCCTAAATTTATTCTTAACCCCCGAACCGGATCCCTGGGGGAGATGTTAACTTAGACTTAACCCAAGAGGTTAGTGCCGCTACCAAAGCCAATCTTCATCTTCTGGCGTAGCCCTTTCCGCAAGTTGCCGGGCCGCGATCATGCCTGAGGTGGGGGCTGTTTTCTAGGGATCCTTTGCGAGGGTGAGGCGCTAACTTTAGGTGTAAACTGACACAACTGGGAGACTGCCCATGACTAAGCTTGTGATCCAAGGGAAAAACGTCGAGATTACCGACGCCATCCGCAGCTACGTTCAAGAAAAAATCGAGCGGGCTGTCAGCCATTTTGCCCAGATCACCAGTGAAGTGGATGTCAATCTATCGGTGGCCCGTAACCCCCGCATCAGTGCCAACCAATCTGCCGAAGTTACCGTCTACGCCAATGGCACCGTCATTCGGGCGGAGGAAAGCAGCGAGAACCTCTACGCCAGCATTGACCGTGTTGCTGACAAGCTGGCCCGCAAGCTGCGCAAATACAAAGAACGCAACGGCGTTCACCGCATCCGCCATTCTCCCAAAACCTCGGTGGCAGTGGCCCAGCAGCCCCTCACCGATCCGCTGAATACAGACCGGCAAGCAGAGCTGCCCCCCGAGGTGGTGCGCACCAAGTATTTCGCCATGCCTCCCATGACAGTTCAGGAGGCCCTACACCAGTTGGAGCTGGTGGATCATGATTTTTACGTGTTCCGCAACATCGAAAACGGCGAGATCAACGTCATCTATGTCCGCAAGCACGGCGGCTACGGCCTGATCCGCCCCCATCCCTAGAAGCAGTTGCCCCATGGCTGAGCAGATCGCCGCTCAAGCCGCTCCTGTAGGCTCTGGCAGCGCCTTCTACCTGCTGCTGCAGCTCACCGATTCTGCCCTGCCGATTGGCGCCTATTCCCACTCCTGGGGCTTGGAAGCGGCTGTGCAAGCGGAGCGGCTGCGGGATCGGGCGGAGGTACAGCGGTACTTGTTGGGGGTTCTGCACCTGAGCTTGGCTCCCTTTGAGGGGAGAGCCTGTGGCTTGGCCCACTGTCTGGCGCAAGGGGGATCCCTGGCGGGAATGGGCAAGCTACAGCAGCAACTGCAGGCATCCCGTTGGGCAGCAGAACCGCGCCAAGCCAGCCTGGATCTGGGGAAGCGCTTGGCACAACTGGCAGAGCGCACCTGGGGGATATCCGTTCCCAGGGCTGAGGGAGAGCTGCTCCACTATCCCCTAGCCTTTGGCTGGATCTGCGCCCAGGCCGGCATTGGGCTAGAGGATACCCTGCGAGCCTTCTTATTTGCCTCCCTCACGGGGTGGGTCTCAGCAGCGGTGCGCTTGGTGCCTCTGGGGCATAGCGAGGGGCAGCGCTTGCTGGCCCAGTTGTATGAGCCGATTGAGACCGTGGTGCAGCAGGAAATTCTGCCGGTTGTGAAGCGAGACCCGACCCTGGCTTGGCCAGCCCTGAGCAGCTTCGCCCCCCTCAACGAACGGGATTGCCAAGCTCACCAGCAGCTTTATTCCCGCCTTTTTCAATCCTGAAAGCTGCCCTCACCCACAGCCCTTCTCCCTCTAGGGGAGGGGAGCCGGGGATCGGGGTTACGAACAGAACGAACAGTTGGCTCGCTATTCGGATAGAGCTACAGGGTCAAGAGCCCCCTCCCCTGGGAAAAACCAGAGAGGGGCGTAGCTCAAAGGTTGAGATTGACGGAGGTAGGCCTCAGTGGCGGAGGGGCTCCCCAACGGCCAGTACCTCCTGCAGGAACCGATCCTGCTGCTGGCGCAAAATGGCTAGATCCGGGCCGTGGTTGAGCAGGATGAAGTGGGTACCATCGGGCAACTGCCCCACCATCATCAGCCGATCGGGGGCGGAGCCCACCTGGGCGGTCGTGCCGGAGGGCAGGGTGCGCAATCCCAGAGTGCTGTGGCCAATGCCTGCTCTAGGCAAGATCCGGGTCGGATCCCCGTCTGTGGCCTCCAGCAGATGTTCCCATAGATGGGCCAAGGCGCGGGGGGAGAGGTACAGCTCTTGCCCGCCTGGGCCAAGGCGAATTTCCGACTGGGCAGGGGCCAGTTTGGGATCCAGATGGGCAACCGGCTGAGCTACCAACCGCTGCTGCAGGTACTCCAGCAGGGCTGTTCTGCCTCCCAGCTCCGCTAACAGGGCTTCTACCATGGCCCGATCGTTGCTGCCGTTGAGGATTTGTAGCAGGGATCCCAGGCGCAGCGAGGTGTAGCTGGCCAGGCAATGGATCTCCTCGGTCAGCTCCCTTAATGTTGACCCGGAGCCGCCGATGGCCACAGGATAGGGCCCCTGGGGATCCTGGAGGAGCTCGGCAAGCCGGCGGGCGCTGGCCAGAGAGTCAGGCTGACCCAGCAAGCGGAAGGGGGGCACCACCTTTACCTCGCCGTCGATCTGGCGAATGCCGAGGTTGTGCAGGTGGCGGGCCAGCTCGGCCACATTGGCCTCCCGGAAATAGGGATCCCCACCGCCCACCACGACCAAGTCTCCCGTCAAGCGCTGGCCGGAGCGATGGCCGGTGGTGTAGAAGCGAGTTTGGAAGCGATACTCATAGCCCCACTTCTCCAGCGCCATCAGGCTGAGGGCCAGTTGCTCCAAAGCCCCCACCGGCAAAGGCCGATCCAGCAGGTGCTCCGCCAGCAGCTCGCCTTCGGCTGTCCAGAGCAGGATCCCCTGCTGGGAGAGGGCCCCGCCTTGGGCAGCCAACCCCTGCAAAAAGCCGGACAAAACCAAAGCGTAGAGGGAATCCTGCCACTGCGGCGATTGCTCCCGGGGCCACCAGGGGGGAAGGCCGGGCGTGCCACTGGGGGAAGGCAGCGGCGGCGGCGGGGTGGGGATGGGGGGGAAGGGGTTTTGCGCCGGTGCTGCAACCTCAGCCTGGACACCCTGAGTTGGAGAAGGGGGTTCGGCACTGCTGCGGTTGTTCCAGCAGGCCCCCAGGGCTAGAGAACAAGCCAACGGGATCCCTGCCCAGAGGAAACGGCGCTGGGAGCCCAACCCCTGTGGGATAGACAACATGCTGACCTCCCAAAAGACATTGGCAAAGAGAACGAGCTGGCAAGACTTGAAGCTACTCTAGTGCCATCTCAATCGCTCTGGCAAATTCTGCCCTTGCCCAATAGCCCTCTTTTGCCGGGGCAACCCCAGATGTCTCAGGCAAGTCGGTATTTTCCTCCTTCCTAGGAGTCCGGCAGA
>NZ_JANSJN010000040.1:0-22290 GCF_047462555.1 Synechococcus sp. B60.1 | reverse complement strand
TTGCCAACTGCAGGGCTACCGTTCGCGTCAGCGGCGCGTAGCGCTTAAGCCCGCTCCGTACCGCTTAGCGGTCGGAGTCGGGTAGTTTACGGGATTACCCAATTAAAATTGGCTCTTCCGGGTAGATTACCAGCTGACGCGGCTGCTGCTGGGCCAAAGCCAAGACAATGGTCAGCGCCCCCAAGCGGCCCCAGAACATCACCAAAACGATGATCAGTTGGCCAAACAAGTTCAGCTTCCCCGTGAACCCTGTCGAGAGGCCACAGGTGGCAAAAGCGGAGATGACCTCGAAGAGTACCGGATCCAGCCTGCTGTGGTGGTGGGTAATTAAGATCAGCCAAGTTGCCAATAGCACCACGAATAGAGAGACAGTCAACACTGCTGCCGCCTTGCGCACCATCGAGGGATCCAAACTGCGCCCGGCAATCTGGGCGCTGGGCAGGCCGCGGGCATAGCCCCACAGAGCCAACACCAACACCGCCAGGGTACCAGTGGTCATGCCGCCCCCCATGGAAGCCGGGGCAGCCCCGATAAACATCAGGATCATCAGCAGCAACTGGCTCGCCGGTGTCAACTCCCCAATGGGGATGCCGGCAAAGCCAGCAGTACGAGCCGAAACCGACTGGAAAAACGTCAGGCCCAGGCGGCGGGGCCAGCTCACCTCCTGCAAGGATCCCTGGGGCAAGCTCTCAGCCAAGAACATCCCCAGGCCGCCCGTGCAGAGCAAGACCACCACCACGACCAGGGTGATGCGGGTGTGCAGAGAGGGGCGGTGGCCCTGCGGCCAGGTTAACAAATCCGACAAAACCGGGATGCCCAAGCCGCCAATAAAAATTAGAGTGCCCAAGATCGCCAGCGACAGGCCATCCGTAGGGATCCCCTCCTGCCCAAATAGGTCGAACCCCGCATTACAGAAAGCTGACACGGCGTGAAAAATGGCCAGAAAAACCGCCCGACCTGGCCCGTAGAGATCCCGCCAATGCACCCAGAGCAGCAGGGCCCCTCCCAGCTCGATCAGAGTGACCCCGATCAACACCCGCCGCGTCAATTCCAGAATGGCCCCCGGATCGATCAGGCCCAGCGAATTGCACAGCGCCAGGCGATTGAGCAGGGAGATGCGCCGCCCGATCAGTTGGAACACCACCACCGCCAAAACCATGAAGCCCACCCCGCCAATTTGGATCAACAGCAGCAAGACGATCTGGCCAAGCAGAGTGAGATCCTCCGCCGCCACAATCGTCGAGAGCCCCGTTACGCTCAGGGCGGACATGGCCGTAAACAGCGCCTCATTCCAGCTCAAGGGATCCCCGCGCCCAATCCCCGGCAGCATCAGTAGCAAAGTCCCCACCACCGCTAGCAGACCTAACCCTGCGACCAGGCGCAGGGGCGGCGGCAGCGGGCGACGCCTGTCCCCAAAAAAGAGCCGGTGCAAGCGGCTGGCCGGGATCCAAGAGGACTGAGGCAGCGTCGGGCGAGGGGTTCCTGAAGATCGGGGAGACACCCATCCCTCGGCCCCCTCGGGTTGTGACGGCGGGACACAGCCCTCTCTCATCGGATCCCCCCGTTACATCTCGTTCAGCCGCGAGATATTGGTATTGGCCCCCAACACCACCAGCAGGTCTCCTTTCTCCAGCAGGTAATCTGCCGGGGGAGAAACCACCAACGATTGTTTTCGCTTCACCACCAAGACCGTGATGCCAAAGCGGCGACGCAAGTCCGACTCCGCCAGCGTATGGCCCACCAGCGCCTCCGGCACCTCCAGCTCCGTAATGCTGTAGCCCGGCTCCAGCTCCAGTTGATCCAGGATCCCTGGCGCTGTTAGCACCTGAGCCAAACGCCGGCCCGCCTCCTGCTCCGGCAAGACCACCCGATCGGCCCCCACCCGCAAGAGAATCGAGCGTTGCCGCTCTGTCGAAGCCTTGCAAACCACGTTGCGCACCCCCAAACTTTTGAGGGCCACCGTCGTCAACAGGTTGCTCTCGAAATCGCTGCCGATGGCCACCACCACCGTGTCAAAGGAGAGAATATCCACCGCTCGCAGCGCATCCTCATCGCTGGAATCCAGCGCCACCACCTGCGTCAGTTGATCCGCCAGACGCTGTACGATCTCCCGGCTGCGGTCGATCCCCAAAACATTGTGGCCCCGCTCCATCAGCGTGAGGGCCAAACTCGTGCCGAAGCGTCCCAGACCGATCACCGCATACTCGCGATCCGCTCGCCCCATGCGCCCCCTTGCCCTTTACTTCAAAACCAAACACCAATCATAGGCTGACGCAGCAGGGATCGGGCAGGGCTGAGATCCTAGGCAGACTCAGGCTTGGGCAGGGTGGAAGGATGAGGGATCAGCTCGCGCGTGGAGCGGCGCTCCACCATCTCAGCCGTGATGCGCACGTATTTGATATCCCGGCGAGAGGGAACCTCGTACATCACGTCCAGCATCAGCTCTTCCACAATGGCCCGCAGCGCACGCGCCCCCGTTTTGCGACGGTAGGCTTCCTTGGCAATGGCAGAAATGGCAGCCGGCTCGAACTCTAGCTCCACCCCGTCCATGCGCAACAACTTCTGGGCCTGCTTGAGGATGGCATTTTTGGGCTGCGTCAAGATGGCCTCGAGGGCCTTCTCGTCCAGGGGATCCAGGGTAGCCACCACTGGCAGCCGCCCGATGAATTCTGGGATCATGCCGTACTTGATCAAATCCTCCGGCTCCAGCGCCTTAAGGGCATCGGCCAGGCGTTGTTCACGGGTAACTGCTAGCTGCTCCCCTGGCTTGATAAAGCCCATTGACTTTTTGCCAATGCGCTGCTCGATCACCTTATCCAGGCCGACAAAAGCGCCCCCACAGATGAAGAGGATGTTGGAGGTATCGATTTGAATGCAATCTTGATAGGGATGCTTGCGCCCTCCCTGAGGAGGCACGTTGGCAATAGTTCCCTCCAGCATCTTCAACAAAGCCTGCTGCACCCCTTCGCCGGAAACGTCGCGGGTAATGGAGGGGTTTTCGCTCTTACGGGCAATTTTGTCGATTTCGTCGATGTAGATGATGCCGCGCTGGGCTTCTTCCACATCCATGTCCGCCACCTGCAGCAGGCGCAACAGGATGTTTTCCACATCTTCGCCGACGTAGCCGGCTTCCGTGAGGGTAGTGGCATCGGCAACGGCAAAGGGTACATCCAACATGCGGGCCAGGGTTTCGGCCAGCAGGGTTTTGCCGGAGCCGGTGGGGCCAATGATCAAAATGTTGGACTTTTGCAGTTCCACCTCATCCAGCTCTGCAGCTCCGAGGCTGCTGGGGTTGGCCTTAGCAGCCAGCCGCTTGTAGTGGTTGTAAACCGCCACCGACAGAACCTTCTTGGCTTTCTCTTGGCCAATCACGTACTGGTCAAGGTAGCGCATGATCTCGCGCGGCTTAGGCAACTGCGCCAGAGAAGGCAGGCCGCGAGAGGATTTTTTAGGGGTTTCGCGACGTTTGGCAACAGAATCCGTCTCAGGTCGGGTATGGCCGTCGTAGAGTTCCTCCTCCAAAATCTCGTTGCACAGCTCTACACACTCGTCGCAGATGTAGACCCCCGGCCCCGCAATCAACTTACGCACTTGATCCTGGGACTTATTGCAGAAGGAGCATCTCAGGTGGGAGTCATGCTTGGCCATGGGATCCTCGTTGCTGTTTGCTCTTGGCTATCGTGTTTGGCAAATTCTAGAAAAAGCCGGACGTTCCAGTGCTGCTCAAACGTGGGGCGCGGCTGGAGAGGCGTAGGGATACTGCAAGGGACAGAACTTACTGACTTACTAGTCTAGCACTTCCTTCCAGATTGTGGGCTTCCTAAGCCGGCCGTAGAAGATTGCCCTGCTGCTGAGAACAGCTCTGCGGCGATTGGAGATAAAGTTCATAAGAAAACCGCCCGACTCGACGTCGAGCGGCGGATGGTGTGAGGAGTGAACGGAAACATGCGTCTCCGCTAATTTCATGATAGTGGAATGTTCCTAACTCTGGCAAAGACGGTCGTCGGAGGTAAGTGGGCTTTTGGGTTCGGTTGGATACCCTCTGGAGCGGAACCAGGGCGGATCTTGAACACCAAAAAGGGGAAGGGACTGTCCGTGTTTCGTCCTCTTCCCCCTCTGGCGTCCACTCCTCACTGAATCGCATGATAAACCATCGCCGGGGCGAGGACAAGCCGGCCTTCCCAAATTTTTTGGGGAATCCACAGTCGAGGGACGGGAACGGTTTGGGCTGGCCAAAGGCCTCCGGCCCACGGGCGCGAAGGTGTTGGGCAAGGTGGTGGTTGCCGTTCCGCCGGAGTACAGGACTCAGAAGTGTTTCAAGAACCAGAATCCCCGCCCTTTGGGGCTGGGGAGTATGTCAATTTGGATCCAACGCCAGCAGCTCCGCCTCGCTCAGCAGAGGGATCCCCAAAGCCTGGGCCTGCTTGAGTTTGGAGCCGGGATCCGACCCTACCACCACATAGTCGGTTTGGCGGCTGACGCTGGCGGTTACCTTGCCGCCGCGGCTTTCAATCCAAGCCTTGGCCTGCTGGCGGGAGAGAGTAGGCAGGGTGCCAGTGATTACAAACTTCTTCCCGGCCAGAACCTGGGAGACGGCAGGAGCCTTCTGCTGGGGCAGAGCAGGGATCCCCAGCTCCCGCAGCTCCTGCAGCAGCCGCTGGTGGGCAGGATCGGCAAACCAGCTCACCACCGCCTCGGCAATTTCTGCCCCTATCCCGTAGATTTGGGCGATGTCTTCAGCCCTAGCCTGGGCCAAGAGTTCTGGGGCGGGGAAATGCGGGGCCAAAATCTGGGCGGTCACCACCCCCACATGGGGGATCCCCAAGCCGTAGAGCACCCGCTCCCAGGGCTGCTGGCGGGAGCGCTGAATGGCCTGCACCAGCTTCTGGCTGGAACGGGATCCCATCCCCTCCAGGCTCTCCAACTGTTCCGGGGTGAGGCGGTAGAGATCGGCCACGGTGCGAACCCCTAGCTTTTCCACCAACTGGGCTACTCGCTTTTCCCCCAGGCCCTCGATATCCATGGCGTCGCGGCTGGCCCAGTGCTGCAGTTGCCCCCGGATCTTGGCCGGGCACTCGGGATTGGGGCAGCGGGTTACCGCCTCGCCAGCAGAGCGGACAAGAGGGGTGCCGCACTCGGGACAGTGGCTGGGCAAGCGGTAGGGAACGGCGTCAGGGGGGCGCAGCTCCTTGAGGATCCCCACCACCTCGGGGATGATCTCCCCGGCTTTGCACACGATGGCGGTGTCGCCGATGTGGACATCCAGCTCCTCGAGGCGATCGGCATTGTGCAGGCTGGCGCGGCTGACAGTGGTACCAGCCAGAAGAACCGGCTCTAGCTCTGCCACCGGGGTGACGGCTCCGGTGCGGCCTACGCTGGCCACGATGGCGCGGATGCGGGTGGGGACTTCCTGGGCAGGGTATTTGAGGGCAATAGCCCAGCGGGGGAATTTTTGCGTAAAGCCGGCCTCCTCTTGCAGCCGCAGGGAGTTGAGCTTCACTACCACGCCGTCACAGGCATAGGGAAGCTGGGCCTGCCGCCACCGCTCGTAGAACTGGATCACCTCCTCGAGGCCCCGGCACACCTGGGACAGAGGATTGACGGGCAATCCCAGCTCCTTGAGCCGCTGCAGACACTCCCACTGGGTTTGGGGGGGATCCCCGCTCGGCCAGCCTTCCGGCCAGTGGAGGGCATAGGCAAAAAAGCTGAGCTTGCGGGCGGCAACGATGCGGCTATCCAACTGGCGCAGAGTGCCAGCAGCACAGTTGCGCGGGTTGGCAAAGGGGGGATCCCCGGCAGAGCGGCGCTCCTGGTTGATGCGCTCGAACTGGGCAATGGCAAGATACGCTTCCCCCCGCACCTCCAAAACCGGCGGCGGATTCGCTGCCGCCAGCCGCAGGGGGATGGCGCGGATGGCACGCACATTGGGGGTGATGTCCTCGCCTGACTGTCCATCGCCGCGGGTGGCCCCCCGCTGCAGCAGCCCATCCACATAGGTAAGGGCCAGGGCCGCGCCATCAATTTTCAGCTCGCACACATATTCCAGCTCCCCTTCCTCCGGGGTGCGCCCCAGCACCCGCAGCAGGCGCTCTTGCCATTCTTTTAGCTCTTCCAGGTTGAAGGCATTTTCCAAGCTGTAGAGGGGAATGCGGTGGGAGACGGTGGGGAACTGCTCGGCGGGCTTTTCTCCCACCCGCTGGGTGGGGCTGTCGGGGGTAATCAGCTCGGGGTGGGCCCGCTCCAGCTCCTGCAGCTCGCGGTAGAGGCGGTCGTAGACGCTGTCTTCCAAGATGGGGGCATCGTAGACGTAGTAGGCGATGCTAGCCTTCTGCAGCAGGGCGCGCAGGTCGCGGGCGCGCTGTTCCAGTTGGGGATCCATACTCTTCCGCACCGTTGGCTAGGTCTAGCGTAGGTTCAACGCTCTCCTCTGTCTTAGGCTGCCGTTGCTCTGCCCCCTTGTTAGGCTAACCCCCAAAAAGCTGGGCAACGCGGATCCCAGCTTCCAGGTGCAGGCGAGAACTCCCCACAGGAGCGAGCTGGCGGCGCCGGAAGAAGAGGCCGGCTACCACAGCGGTCGCTACCCATGAATTGCCTCGTAGTGGCGCCTACCTTATTTCCTGCGACTGCAAGTGCCCGTAGGCTTGGGCCGCAGCGGCCATTTCTGCCGCCTTTTTGGAGCGCCCCTCGCCGCGGCCCCAACATTGACCATGGCCCCAAACTTCCATAATGAAGTGCGGCGGGTGTTCCCGAGCAGCCACCAGACGATATTCTGGCAAGGTGCCCCATAGGCGCTGGGTCAGCTCCTGGAGAGCGGCTTTCGGGTTGCGCCGGGTGGGATCCTGGAACCACTGCTCCACCCGTTGGCGAAAGTAGGGATCCAGCCAGGGATGCAGGCGGGACAGGGTGTGCATGCCCCAGCTTAGGTACAGGGATCCCAACACCGCCTCGAAAGCATCGGCTAAGCGCCGCTCCCGTCCGGCCAAGTCGTTTTGGGAGCTGGATCCCACCTCAAGGTAGCGCTCTAGGCCATGTAGATCCGCCAGTTCCGCCAGGTGGGCATCGCTGATTAGATCCGAGCGAACTGCGGTCAGCTCTCCCACTGACAAGTGGGGATAGGACTGAAACAGGAACTCGGTGGCCAAAATACGCAGGACAGAATCCCCCAAGAACTCCAGCCGGTCATTGTTGCGCTGGCCATCCAGGGAAGGATGAATCAAAGCTTGATCCAACAGATCCCAGCGCAGTTGTTCCAGCCAAGTGGGATCCCTGAACCCCAACCGGTTCAGCAGATGCTCCAAGGCGCGGCGACGAGGTGGGATCAGCTCAACCATAAAACCCGCGACAAAATCCCTACACCTAGAATGCTCTCAGGGCTCACCTTGTGCTACAGGAGTAGTATAAGCTTTTGGAGAGGATCCCTTCATGCATGCCCGCGCCCGTCCTCGCACCCCCACCACCGAGATGGAGGTGACCAGCATTCGTCTGGAGCGTGAGCTGAAGCAACGACTGAAGGCGTTGGCCGGCGGCCAGGGCTACCAGGCCTTGATCCGCGAAATTCTCTGGGGCTATGTCTTGCGCCACTCTCCAGAGGCTGCCACCCTCGCTGCCGAGGATATTCAGGCCAGTTTCCCCGCCACGGCTCACCAGCCCCAGCGTTGCGCCCTCACTGGCCAGGCCATCCGGCCCCAGGAGCCGATGCTGCTGGGGTTGACCACAGATGGGAAATTGGTTCCCCTCAGCCCTGCCAGCCTCTGATTCTGGAACTCGAGTTCGCCAAGAGAGCCCTGGAGCGACCGACTCGACCGGCTTCTGCTACGTTCCGCGAATTTCTCGATATTTTCTGGCGCGTTCTTCGGCGGGATCGGGGGCTTGCGCCTTGGCAGCGGCCTCTTGCAGTTTTGCCATCACTGCTTCTGGGGGGTCAGCAGAGCGGACGACGTAAAACATCAAGTTAATGGCTTCGTTGGCCGTCAGCTTGAGGGTTTCTTTCCCCTTAGGCACCAGCGCGATCTTGCCGTCTGTCGTCGTAATCGCCGTGTGGGATCCCTTGGCGAGAATCTCCCCAGCTTTTTCCAGAGTGACAAGCATATCCGTGCCTCACCTCAGCAGGACATCTATCATCCTATCGGATGTCTTGTGCGCGCAAGGCCGGAGGGGTTTAAGCGGTTTGGCGGATTACAGGGGTTCTAAGGGATTCCCTTGCGTTTCCAGCCAAGCGTATAGGTAGGGAAATAGCTTTTGGTTGGCCGCCGGAAAGGGAAATTGCGACAGCTCCGCCGGCTCGACCCAGCGTACTTCGCTGCATTGCAGGGCTTGGGCTTCTCCGCCCAAATAGCGGCAGATAAAAGCAATAAGGGTGATGGTGAAATGGGTGTAGGCATGTTCGATGGTGGCCAGCGGAGCCACCACCTCAATGTCGATGCCAATTTCTTCTTTCACCTCCCGCACCACACACTCCGCGGGGGTTTCTCCCGGCTCGATTTTGCCACCAGGGAACTCCCACAGGCCGCTGAGCATGGAGCTTTCCAGCCGCCGATCGATGAGGATCTCTTGCCCTCGCAAAACGATGGCCACCGCGATCTGTTTGTGAGGGCGCGAGGGACGGGACTCAGACATAGGCAGGTGTTGCTGTTGACCTCGATTGTAGGCAGCGCAGTCGGCCTGCCAAGGACATTGGCCACAGCGAGGCTGCCGGGGCCGGCAGACAGTAGCGCCCAGATCCATCAGGGCCTGGTTAAAGGTGCGCGGCTGCTCGGGATCCAGCAACTGCTGCGAAAGCCGCCACAACAGGGGCAAACAGCGGGCCGGCGGCTGGGGCAAAGCCACCAGGCGAGCCAACACCCGTTTGACATTCCCTTCCAAAATCGGCAGGGGCAGGTCAAAGGCGGCGCTGAGAATGCCGCCAGCTGTGGTGCGCCCGATCCCCGGCAGCGCCAGCACCTGCTCCAGATTCCTGGGAAACTGGCCCCCGTGTTCCCGCACCAAGATCTGGGCTGCCTTGTGCAGATTCAGCGCCCGCCGGTAGTAGCCCAGGCCTTCCCACAATTTCAGCACCTGCTGCTGGGAGGCTGCCGCTAAGTCCGGGATCCCGGGCAAAGCCTCCATCCAGCGCTGAAAGTAGGGGATCACGGTTGCCACCTGGGTCTGTTGCAGCATCACCTCTGCTACCCAAATGGCGTAGGGATCCTGGGTGCGTCGCCAGGGCAGATCCCGCCCATGCTGGCAGTACCAACGCTGCAAGGACTGCCGCAGGCGCTGCAAAACCGCCTCGCCCCAGCCTAGCGACTGCTCGCCAGCGACCGCAACCTCGGACTCCGCTCCAGTCCGTCGAGAGGGAACCTGGGATCTCAAGCCGCGTAAGCGAAGTGCAACGCCCACCAGATCAGGGCCGAGACCACCGCCGCCACAATGCTGGCCGAGATCAGAACCACAATTGGGCTATCGGCCCCCTTGAACTTCATGATGCCGCGGTTGTAGTTAGCCATTGTCGCCTCCCACCAGCTTCGGCCTTGGGTTGACACTCCCACCGCCTAAAGGCGGGGGATTCCTACCCCGTTCAAAAACAAACTCATAAAGGTGCTGTCAAGACACTTCTAGACAGTTCCCTAAGGCAAAGCCCCCAGGTTCTGCTTACTTTTCTGTTCTGTTCGCGTCAGCGGGACGGGGTTCTTGCAGGTTGGCTGAGACGTTGGTATCCTCCAGACGCTTGCCACGGTCAGGGTTTTCACCACTTTAGGAGCTCACCTGGGGACGGCACGCCTCGCTAACAACTATACCATCGGTGAGCAACCAAAGTTGCTTCCAGGCTTTGCTGCCCCGCGCTACTTGCGTCAGCGGCGCGGAGCGCTTAGTACGGAGCTACTAAGCTGCCCCTCTGTGTCGCGATGGGGAAACTCTCTTCATCGACCAACCCCGTCATCTCTAGGATAGCCAATTTGGCCTGGATCCAATCCGCCCCCAAAAGAGGGATCCCAGTCGGGCAAGCTGCGGTGCAGGGCCCCCGCTGGTCGCAAAAGTTAGAGCGCAGGAGCCGCCTAGCCAGAGGCTTTGGCAGCCAACTTCCCTGCTGTTGAGTTGAACCGGGCTCGCCAACGCAAGTTCGGTAAAATTGTTGCGATGTTGACCATCAAGACCTTCGTTGAGGCAGTCGTTCTCATGGCTAGAGCAGGGGAGGGGAAAGGCAGCAGCTCAGCTCGAGAAAGGTCTCGGGATCTGGGGCGTCATCAGCGCCGCTTCCCTCAGGCTGCCTCCCCTTCTCGCCACTTGCTGCCTGCCCCGGCTGCCGAGGGATCCCCCTCGGCTTCCCGCCCCCAACCGCTGCGCTTCTCTCGCCAAAGGGCCATTGACCGGATGCGCCAACGAGCTGCCCAGCCTCGCCGCTTAAGACGGTCTCCGACCCTGGCAGAGGTGTTGCTCCGGGGCCTGGGCCTAAGCCTGATTTTGGGCCTGACGATGGCTGGCCTGTCGCAACTGCTGCAATCGACCACTCCTGCCCGGCCAGAGCAGGAGGCAATGCAGCTTGGGGATCCCCCCCCCACCTTGCCCACAGACCTGTTCAGAGGACAGGAAATCCCCGCTTTACAGAAGCGCTTGGCTGCTTTGGCCGATCAGCCGGGCCTGACAGTAGGAGCCCTGTTCTGGGAGGTGGAAACCGGCGCCTTTGCTGGGGTGAGGCCGGATCAGGTTTTTCCTGCTGCCAGTGTCATTAAGATCCCGATTCTCCTGGCTTTTTTGCAGGCGGTGGAAACGGGTCAAGTGCGGCTGGACGAGAGGCTGACTCTGAGAGAAGACCTCAGGGGCGGGGGAGCCGGCGTATTGCAGACCCGTCCCCTCGGATCCCAGGTCTCTGCCCTGGAGGCAGCTACCCTCATGAGCACCGTCAGCGACAACTTCGCCGCCAACCTCATCATCGATCGCCTCGGCGGTCGGGAAGCCCTCAACCAAAAGTTTCGCCAGTGGGGGCTGCAACACACGCAGGTTTCTTGGTGGCTGCCGGATCTGGAGGGCACCAACACCAGCAGCCCGCGCGACATGGTCTGGCTGCTCAGCCAAGTGGAGCAGGGGCGAATGCTCAGCCGCCGCAGCCGCGACCGCTTTTTGGACATCCTCTGGCGCACGCAGCGGCCCTCCTATTTTCGCCCCAACTTGGGCCAAGAGGTGCGCATCGCCCACAAGACGGGAACTCTCAGGTCGGTGGTGGGAGATGCCGGCATACTCGATTTGCCCAACGGGCGACGCTACGTGGCAGCAGTGTGGGTAAAGCGGGAAACTCCCAACGATCCCAAAGCCGAAGAGCTAATCGCCAAACTCTCCCAGGCTGCCTATGAGTTTTGGTCTGCCGAAGGCGAGCCGACCGCTGCGGCTGCTGCCGATAGCCCGCAGCCCTAGGGGATCCCTGGGCCAGCCACCCCGGCAGAGCAGCAGCGTCAAGATCAAAAGTTGGATCAGCCGACATCCAAGCCAGAACGGTGAGATTATGGCCGAGACTCTTCCACCTTCCCAAGCTTCTCCAGCAGGGGATCCCCTCATCAAGCTGGATCAATTTCTCAAGCTGACGGGAGTTGTGCCCACTGGCGGACAGGCCAAGCAGCTCATCCAGGCGGGGCAGGTGCGGGTCAACGGCGAGGTGGAAACCCGGCGAGGGCGCAAGTTGCGCCGGGGAGATGTGGTGGCAGTAGCAGGCCAAGTTTGGCAGGTGGGCTGGGAGGGGGCCAGAGCTTGCGCCTGGAACAAAGCCAAAACTGTTCAAGATTCCCCTCGGCCCACTTAGCAAGTGCTGGCCTAAGCTGGGAACAGTGGTCTTTTCCTTGCTGGGCCTCCTGTGCAGGATGATTTTCCCCCCCTACCCCCCTCACCACCCCCTTCTCCTGCCTTGAGGGTGGTGGAAACGGCTTTCTTAGCCAGCACTGCCGCTTTGATCTGGATCTTGAGCTACACGCCGCTGGCGCCGTTTATGCGTCTGTTTTTCCCTATCCCAGTGGCGCTGGCGGTGATGCGCTGGGATCCCCGCACCGGGGCGATGGCGCTGGCGGTCTCTGCTCTGCTGCTGACGGTGCTGATGGGGCCCACGCGCAGCATTCTCTACGTCATTCCCTACGGCCTGCTGGGCTACTGGTGTGCCCGCCTATGGCGGCGGCGCCTTTCCTGGTATGTCTCGGTAACCAGCGGCGCTGCCCTCAGCGCTTTCGGCCTAGTTTTCCAGTTGCTGCTCTCTTCTCTGCTGGTGGGGGAAAACCTTTGGACTTATGTCACCATCCAACTCACCGGCCTGACCAACTGGCTGCTGGATGTGTCTCTGGCTAGGCTGGGCGTGTACTGGGTGGCAGAACCTTGGATGGTTCAGGTGGTGGTGGTCGGGTTTATTGCCTTTAACTCCCTGGTCTACGTCTTCACGGTGCATTTGGTGGCAGCTCTGGTGATGGAGCATTTCCGCTGTCCGCTGCCGCCGCCACCGAAGTGGGTGCAATTTTTGCTGGATTAGCAGCCGCCCATACTTCTGAGATGGCCGCTGTCATGAGATAGACTTGTAGACCCTACGCTTGTGGCCTCCCATCCTGTCACTGAGTCCTATGAATCCACTGCCCCCGCCCGCCCACCCCTACCAGTTCCGCGCGCTGGGCTTGATCAAGGGATCCCTCAAATCGATCCCAGAGACCTACGCCCAGGCGACGCTGGTTGCCACCGATGGCGTAGAGTATCCAGCCACCCCTGGCCGTGCCGAGCTGCTGCGCCCTTTCACCTATTGCATCGAGAGCGGCCACACTTACTGGTACTACGTGCAGCCGCAGCCGCGGTCGGGCGGCACCTTGGGCCTGAGCGTTATCCGCATCCTGGCCTTGCCGGAGGAGGAGCAAGATCCAGATCTAGAGGACGAGCCCTTTCTGCCTGCCCCTGAGGATGCAGAGGAGGGCTTTAACATTCGCGGCATCGTCGAGCCCCACGACGGCTTCATCTGGGTGACGGTGCGGCGCAAGCCCCAAGGGAACAAGCAGTTCCCCCCCCTACAACTGCGTCTGGAAGGGTTCTTGCCGGGGGCCGCCGCCGGGGAGTTTTGGGATCTGTTGGCGGAGCGGGAGGGCCATGAGCTGCTGCTGGTGGATGGCAGCCGCCTCTTGACAGCGGTGGCCTAACTGCCTAAAACTAACCCAACCTGCTATCCCAGGATCCCCAACTGATGGTGTCTGCTGCCGGCTTGTCCCAACGGGTTGCTCGTCTCTCTCCCTCTGCAACGCTGTCGATTTCGGCTCTGGCCAAGGCTATGCGGGCAGAGGGTCTGGATGTCTGTATCCTGAGCGCCGGCGAGCCGGACTTCGACACCCCTGAGCACATTCGGGCTGCCGCCATCCGCGCCCTGGAAGAGGGCAAAACCCGCTACGGCCCCACCGCTGGGATCCCTGCCCTGCGCCAGGCGGTGGCGGACAAGTTGTGGCGAGAAAACGGCTTGGACTACAGCCCCGACCAGATTCTGATTAGCAACGGCGGCAAGCAAGCCCTGTTTAACCTGGCCATGGTACTCCTGGATCCCGGCGACGAGGTGATCCTGCCCGTCCCCTACTGGGTCAGCTATCCCGAGATGGTGGCTCTGGCCGGGGCCAAGGTGGTGCGGGTTCAAACCCAAGAGGCGCAGGGGTTCAAACTCACCGCCGCCCAACTGCGCCAGGCCCTCAGCCCCCGCAGCAAGTTGCTCATCCTCAACTCGCCGGCCAACCCCACCGGCGCCGTCTATCACCGGCACGAGCTGGAGGCCCTGGCAGAGGTGCTCCTCTCTGCTCCTCATCTGTATGTAGTCTGTGACGAGATCTACGAAAAGCTGGTCTACGGCCAAGCCCGCCACATCAGCCTGGGATCCCTTTCCCCGGAGCTGCTGCCGCGCACGATCCTCAGCAGCGGCTTCGCTAAAGCCTATGCCATGACCGGCTGGCGGATTGGCTACTTGGCGGGACCCAAGCCCATCATCGACGCCGCCATCAACCTGCAAAGCCACAGCACCTCCAACGTCTGTACCTTCGCCCAGTACGGCGCCCTGGAAGCTCTGACCAGCCCCCTGTCGGCGGCGGCGGTGGAAAAAATGCGCCAAGAATTTTGGCAGCGGCGGGATCTGATGGTGCAGGGGATCCGCGCTCTGCCGGGGGTGACTTGCCCAGAGCCGGAGGGGGCATTCTACGTGTTTCTCAACATTGGCCAAACCGGCTTAAGTTCGGTGGAGTTCTGCCAACGGCTGCTCAAAGAACAGCAGGTGGCCGCCGTGCCGGGGGTGGCCTTCGGGGCAGATTCCTACATTCGCCTCTCCTATGCCGCCGATCGCATCACCCTGGAAAAAGGGCTGGAACGGCTGCACCACTTTCTCTCCTCCCTCTGAAAGGGAGGAACTCGAGGCCGCCGGCGCGCTGGAAGAGCAGCGGGATTGAATTAGAGGAGCCTCTCGATGATGAAAGAAGTAGACCTAGCCAAAGCCATCCAGCAGCGGCGCACTTTTGCCATTATTTCCCACCCCGATGCCGGGAAGACCACCCTTACGGAAAAGCTGTTGTTGTACGGGGGAGCCATTCAGGAGGCTGGGGCCGTGAAGGCCCGCCGCGCCCAAAAGCGGGTTACCTCCGACTGGATGGAGCTGGAAAGGCAGCGGGGCATTTCCATTACCTCGACCGTGTTGCAGTTTGACTACCGCAATATTCGCCTCAACTTGCTCGATACTCCCGGCCACCAAGACTTCAGCGAAGATACCTACCGCACCCTGGCGGCGGCTGATAACGCTGTGATGCTGGAAGATGCCGGCAAAGGGCTAGAACCCCAGACCCGCAAGCTGTTTGAAGTCTGTCAACTGCGGAAGCTGCCGATCTTCACCTTCATCAACAAGATGGATCGCCCCAGCCGGGATCCCTTGGAGCTAATGGACGAAATTGAGACTGAGCTCGGCCTCAAGCCCTATCCTGTAACCTGGCCGATTGGCTCAGGGGAGCGCTTTACAGCTTTGTTTGACCGACGCACACAGGAGTTTCATTTCTTTGAGCGGGTCTCGCGGGGACGGCTGCGGGCCAAAGAAATGGTCATCAAGCTGGGGGATCCGCAAATTGAAGACTTGATTGAAAAAGATCTCTATTACCAATTCAAAGAAGAGCTGGAGCTGTTGGATGGCCTCATGCCCAGCTTGGATCTCAAGCAGGTTCATGCTGGCAAGCAAACGCCGGTCTTTTTCGGCAGCGCCATGACCAATTTTGGGGTGGAGCTGTTTCTCAATGCGTTTCTGGAGTATTCTCTACCGCCAATGCCCCACGAGAGCACGGCAGGGCTGATCCCACCCGAACATCCTGAGTTTACCGGCTTTGTCTTTAAGCTGCAGGCCAATATGGATCCCCGCCACCGGGATCGCCTTGCTTTTGTGCGCATCTGCTCCGGTAAGTTCGAGAAGGACATGGTGGTCAACCATGCCCGCCTCAACCGCCCCATCCGCCTCTCCTATCCCCAAAAATTGTTTGCTCAAGAGCGCATCTCCATCGATGAAGCCTATCCTGGCGATGTCATCGGCCTCAACAACCCTGGCATCTTCAGGATTGGGGATACCCTCTACACCGGCCCGAAGTTGCGCTACGCCGGGATCCCCAGCTTTTCGCCGGAGCTGTTTGCCTATTTAAAAAATCCCAACCCCTCCAAGTTTAAACAGTTCCAGAAAGGGGTATCAGAGCTGCAGGAAGAGGGAGCGGTGCAGATGATGTACTCCCTCGACGAGTCCAAACGGGATCCGATTGTGGCCGCAGTGGGCCAGTTGCAGTTTGAGGTGCTGCAGTACCGCCTGGAACATGAGTACAACGTCGAAACCCGGCTGGAGATGCTGCCCTACACGCTAGCCCGCTGGGTAGAGAATGGCTGGGAAGTTCTGGGGAACATCCCCAGCCTGTTTAACACCCTTATCGTCAAAGACATTCAAGATAGGCCCGTTCTTCTCTTTAAAAACGAGTGGACCTTGCAGCAATTTATCAGCAGCAATCCCAAAATCAAGCTAAGCAAAATCGCCCCCCTTGAGGATCTCAGTCCAGAGTCCAATGGCAGCCCGTAGAGGCATTGTGAACGCCTCCCGCCACTCATCTTGTTGAGTAAACACAATTCACCAATACAGTACCAATCAATACAGTGCGGAGCTTCCCGCCGATTGAGCTCAAGAGGGATCCCTGCTGCAGCTTGTGTCCACCAACCGGTGACTAGGCCGATTTGGATTTGGGGGATCCCAGGGCATCCAGGCCGTAGACGCGCCGCCACATTTGATCGGCCAGAGTGGCGGGCAGCAGCCGCATCAGCCCCAGCGCCAGCTTGCCGCCCGTAAAAGCGGTGTAGCGGTCGGAAGGGTGGGGATCCGTCATGGCTCTCAGGATCGGCTCCACCACCTTCTCCACCGGCCAGGCCATGTTGTTGAACGAGCTGGCCAGATCGGCAGTTTTGTCCAAGATCGCCTTGTAGGGGCCATTTGGGTTGACAACGGCGGCAAAGGTCTCTTCAGCCACGCGGCCAAACTCGGTGGCCACCGGCCCCGGCTCGATCAAGATAACCTTGATGCCAAAGGGGGCCACCTCCACCCGCAGGGCGTCGCTGAGGGCCTCCACGGCAAACTTGGTGGCGTTGTAGACGCCGCTGAAGGGCATCGAGATCTGGCCGGCCACCGAGCTGAGGTTGAGGATGCGGCCACTGCCCCGCTCCCGCATCTGGGGCAAGAGGGCGCGGGTGAGGGCGTGCAGGCCAAACACGTTAACCTCAAACTGGCGCCGCATCGCCGCCACATCCACCTCTTCCACTGGTCCCATCTGGCCATAGCCGGCGTTGTTCACCAGGATATCCACCCGGCCAAAGTGATCCAGAGCCTTTTGGGCCAGCGCCTCCACCTGGGCCGTGTCGGCCATGTCGGTGGGCACCACCAGCGCTTCTGTCCCCTGCTTCTCCACCAAGTCCTTGACGTTTTGTAGCAGCCTCTCTCGGCGGGCCGCCAGCACCAAGCGGGCCCCGCGTTTGGCCGCTTCCAGGGCAACGGCCTCTCCAATGCCGGCAGAGGCTCCGGTGATCAGCACCACTTGATTGGCGAGTGAAGGCATGGCTTTCTTCCCTGCAAACTTTTTCCATCCTAGAAGGATTTCCGGGATCCACGGAGAGAGGCGGCCTCGCTCGTTGGGCTGCGGTGTTGGATATTGGCAGGGCGCTGGGCCGCTGTTTCTGACTCAAGGGGTGCTCTGACAGAGGGATGGATCCCTGCGGCCCAGAAGCTGCTCAGATGGTTTTTTGCGCCCAGATTGCCAAGGGGGGCTGGGAAAAGCGATATGATTGAGGCACCACTCGCTGGGACAAACTCCCACGCTGGAGTGTACGCTTAAGCCGATGCTCGATGTCCTTGCCGCAGATACGAGGTGCAGTGACCGTAAGGTATTTCCGCAGGCGGGCTAGCCGAAGCCGATCTTCCTTGCCGGAGGAGCGCTGGGCTCTCGCCGAGGCTTGCTTGGATCGATTGCTCAGAGTGGCGGAAGCCAACCTAAGGGCCAATTCCGAGCTGCGCCAACAGCAGCAGGAGCAGCAGCGACAACTGGAGGCCGAGCGCCGCCACAGCGAAGCTCTGCGTGATGCCACCGCCGATTTGCGCACCAGCGTAATGGAGTTGCGAGAGGGGCAAGCCCTTTGGCAAAACCAGGTGGACGAGCTGCGTACCTGTTTGCGGGAGTTGCTTAGGGAACAGAGCGAGCTGGTGCGGATCATCGCCCAGCAGCAGCACATCCTGAAGGACTGTAAGGAAGTCATCCGCGCCATTCTGGAGCAAATGCGGGATGACCACCGCGACTTCCGCTCCGCCATCGGCATTTTGCTGGAGGAACTGCACCAAACTGTGCGCTGTTTGGTTCTCAAGTCAGGTGGCACTCTTCCCAAGCCTGTCCGCCATCCTGAAGCGCCAGAGGCGGATCCCGGCTCCCAGCCGACCGATTCTGCTTCGCTAGGGGATGGCTCTCTGTCCTAGCAGCCCAGGCTTCTGCCTTCCCCGAACGCTGCACGTGGCCTGCAGAGCTATCCAATCTCGCCCTCCGGCTGCGGCCAAAACAGGTGCAACTCCTTGACCCGTTCCCCCTTGACCAAGAGGGCTCCGCCACCCTCTCGCTCTTGCAGCGGAATTTCGGCAGGGGAGAAGGAGTACAGCCGTTCGGATTCGGTGAATAGATCCACTTGCAGAGAGGGATGGGCTTCTAGGTCAGCGGGCAAGCCGACCAAGCCCACCAGGGCATCCCCTTTGTCGGAAAAGCGAAAGGCCGTGACGCCCACCTTGCCCCGCTCCCCAGTTGGGATCTCGCCCAGAGGCAGCCGCTTCAGATAGCCCGACCGACTGGCCAAAATCAGGATCCCCTTGGGGGGCAGCAGCGCCATCCCCACCAGCTGCTCGGCACGTCCCAGGCGCAGGGCCGGTGTGCCCACAGCCCCTCGACCCATGAGTGGGATCTGCTCTGCCGGCAGGTGCAGTACCCGCCCGCCGGAGGTGGCGAGGACAACGCTACCGTCCTGCAGGCCGGGATCCCAAAGGGCCGCCCAGCCCAGCTCGTCCCCTTCTTTGAGTTTCAGGACGGTGGATCCCCGTTGGCTAAGGCCCATCAGCTCCGCCAGGGCCACCCGCTTGATCCGCCCCTGCCGGCTGAGCACCACCAGGCTGGCTTCGCCGGGAGAGTGCTCCGCACCGCTGACGCGAACGGGATCCAGCGGGAAGGTGGCAACGATGGGTTCGGGACTGGGGAGAAGGGTGACCAGAGGTACCCCCCGCGAGGAGCCGGTGCTGAGGGGGATCCCTTCGCTGGGCACGGTGAAAGCTTTGCCGCTGGCGGTGAGCACCAAGATTTCCTGCTCTGGGGTCACGCATTCCAGGCCGACCAGAACATCTTCTCCCAATTCCCGTTGCGCCGGATTGCTGCGGGAGCGAGGCCCAGGCAGAGGCAGGCGGCGCACGTAGCCTTTGCGGGTAAGTTGCAGCAGGAAGCGGGTGTCTTCGCCGGCTTTGCCACTGGGGATCTGGGCCTGTTCTGCCTCCAGCTCGGCTTCCGAAAGGATCTGGGTACGGCGCCGGTCGGCAAAAGTTTTCTTCAAGTGGCGCAGCTCTTTTTTCAGGTAATTCAAGAGCTTGCGGCGATCTTCCAGCAGCCCCTGCAGCTCGGCGATGCGGGCCTGCAGTTCGGCCTGCTCCTGGTGCAGGCGCTCCCGCTCCAAGGTTGTCAGGCGGCGCAGGGGCATGGCCAAGATTGTCTCCGCCTGTTGGGGGGTGCAGCCCAGGCGAGTTTGCAGTTGGGCTTTGGCCGTGGCGCTATCGGGGGCTTGCCGCAGCAGGTCGATCACCCCCTCCAGATCGGCCAGGGCCAGCACCATCCCCGCCACCTCTTCCGCTTTGCGCTGTACCCGCTGCAGTTCGGCGCGAAACATCCGGTTGAGAGTGGCCTCGCGGAATTGCAAAAAGTGCTGCAAAATCTGCTTCAAGCTGAGCTGCTGGGGTTTTCCCTCCACCAGGGCCAACAGGATTACCCCAAAGGTGCTCTGCAGGGGGGTGAGCTTGTACAACTGCTGCAGAACTGCCTGCGGGTTGGCCTCCCGCTTCAGCTCCACCACCACGCGAATGCCGCTGCGATCCGACTCATCCCGCAAGTCGGCAATGCCGCTGAGGCGGTCTTGGGCAACCAACTCCGCCACTTTCTCGAGCCAGGCGGCTTTGTTCACCTGGTAGGGAAACTCGGTGATAACCAGGGCGGGCCGGCGGTGGCGTCCTCTGCCCGGCTGGATCTCCTCAAAGCGGACCACTCCCCGCAGGGTGATGGAGCCGCGCCCGCTGAGGTAGGCTTCGCGGATCCCTTGGCTATCAACGATTTGGCCGCCGGTGGGAAAGTCCGGCCCTGGGATCCAGCGCAACAGCTCTTCAGGGCTGAGATCGGGATGGTCGATCAAAGCCAGCAGGCCGTCCACGACTTCTCCCAGGTTGTGGGGCGGGATGTTGGTGGCCATGCCCACGGCAATGCCGGCAGAGCCGTTGAGGAGCAGGATGGGCAGGCGGGCCGGTAGAACGGTGGGCTCCGCCTGGGATCCGTCGAAATTGGGCAGAAAGTCCACAATTTCTTCGGAGATCCCCTGCAGAAGGGCTGTGTGGCTCAGCTCCGCCAGCCGACACTCGGTGTAGCGCATGGCCGCCGGCGGATCGTCGTCCACCGAGCCGAAGTTGCCGTGCCCCGCCACCAGGGGGTAGCGGCTGGAAAAGTCTTGCGCCATGCGCACTAGCGCGTCATAGACCGCCTGATCCCCGTGGGGGTGATATTTCCCCAGCACGTCCCCCACCACCCGCGCACACTTGCGGTAGGGGCGATCCGGCGTCAGGCCCAGCTCGTGCATGGCGTAGAGGATGCGGCGATGCACCGGCTTGAGGCCATCCCGCACATCCGGCAAGGCCCGCCCCACGATCACGCTCATGGCGTATTCCAGGTAGGAGCGTTGCATCTCCCCCTGCAAATCGGTAACGATCACCCGCCCTGAACGGGATCCCCCATCCGATCCCAATCCCAGTCCGTCGAGAGTGAGTTGCTGAGTCATGGCTCATTAGGAGCGGAACGCTTTCCAGGTTACTGTAGCTGTTTCCGCAGCTTTTGCGAGCTCACCCAGCCGCTGCCGTTTTTGAAATGGGGGGGTGTGGTGGCGGCTCCGCCGTGCTAAGTGTAGTCGGGGTGGATTTGGGTGTAACCATGGTTGAGAACTCCATTCGCTTTGGCACCGACGGCTGGCGAGCTGTGATTGCCGATGGCTTTACCTTTCAGAACTTGGGCATTGCCGCCCAGGCCAGCGCCCAGGTGTTGGCCCGCACCTATCCCGGCGCCGGGATCCTGATTGGCTACGACAACCGCTTTCTCTCAGAAAAATTTGCTGCCCACGCTGCCGAGGTGGTGGCCCGCTTGGGGATCCCGGTTTATCTCTCTGCCTGTGTGGCCCCGACACCGGCCTTTAGCTGGGCAGCCAAAGAGCGCGGCTGCCATGGCGCCTTGGTGATCACCGCCAGCCACAACCCGCCCCACTATTCCGGCCTCAAGGTCAAGGGGGGGTTTGGCGGCTCTGTGCCCCCGGAGGTCACTGCTGCCATCGAGCAGGAGCTGCACAACCTGCAACCTCTCGGATCCAACCCAGCCCCCATCGAAATCTGGGATCCCTGGCCCGGCTATCTGGCTCAGCTCAGTCGCTTTGTGGATCTGGAAAAGCTCAAAGGATCCCCGGCCAAGATCTGGGTGGATGTCATGTTTGGCTCTGGGGCTGGGGGCCTCAGGCGCCTCTTGGGAGAGAAGGTGATTGAATTGCAGGCGCGTCGGGATCCCCTATTTGGCGGCTTCTCACCGGAGCCGCTGCCGCAAAACCTACAGACCTCTGCCCAGATCATCGCGGCGGATCCCGCCCCGTTAAAAGTGGGTCTGGTCTTTGATGGCGACGCCGACCGCATTGCCGCCCTCGACGGGCAAGGCCGCTTTCTCAGCCCGCAGATCCTCATTCCCATCCTGATCGACCACTTGGCGGGGCGACGCGGCCTGCGGGGCGAAATCGTCAAAACCATCAGTGGATCGGAGCTATTCGTGAAGGTGGCCGAGCGCTATGGCTTGCCGGTTACGGAAATGCCCGTGGGCTTTAAATACATTGCCGAGCGCATGATGACCACCCAGGTGTTGCTGGGGGGAGAAGAATCGGGTGGCATCGGCTATCTGGGCCACATCCCCGAACGGGATGCTCTTCTCTCTGCTCTGTACTTGATCGAGGCCGTCGCCGAAACCGGGCAAGATCTGGGCGACCTTTACCGAGCTTTGCAGGAACGGGAAGGATTCATCTCCGTCTATCAGCGCCGCGACCTGCACCTAGGGGATCAAAACCAACAAACCCAGCTATTCCAACGGCTACGGATGGATCCCCCCCTTGAGATCCTGGGGCAGAAGGTCATCAAGCATTTTGACAAAGACGGCCACAAGTTTACCCTTGCCGACGGCAGTTGGGTCATGATCCGCGGCAGCGGCACCGAGCCCCTGCTGCGGCTGTACTCAGAAGCCAGAACCTTGGAAGAAGTGAACCGTCTTCTCGATTGGGCAGATGGGCTGGTCAACGTAAGGCGCGGGATTCCCCACCCGGGTGGGGAGGGATAGCGCCTCCTAACTGATTCTGGATATATCGCTTCACAATTTCTAGAGGTGCACCGCCCCATGAGACAATGCACTTAGAATCATGCCAAAGCTTAGCCTTTCCCCAGTACACTTGATTGAGCTGTTCCGCAAACTG
>NZ_JANSJN010000039.1:0-22456 GCF_047462555.1 Synechococcus sp. B60.1 | reverse complement strand
CCGGCAAAAGCACCTTGGTCAAGATCCTGAGCAGCTTTCTGCGCTGCGATCTAATGCGATCTAAGGAGAGATTTGGATTGACGGGCAACCGGTTCGCATCGACAGCCCTGCAGCAGCCATTCGCCGGGGCAGCGGCATGTTGCACCAGGATCCCTTGGATTTTCCTTCTCTGACGGTGCTGGAAAACTCTGGAAAACTTTATATCGCCAGTTATATCGCCAGGCAGCGGGGCGCTTGGGTTTGGGGCTGCGAGAGAGCCGAAAACGTCTCCGAAAAGCCTGTGAAGAGTTTGGCTTCAACCTCAACCCGGATGAGGCTATCGGCAGTTTGACGGTGGGGGAACGGCAGCAACTGGAGATGCTGCGGTTGCTCTCACTGGGGATCAACACCTTAATTTTGGATGAGCCGACGACGGGCATTTCTGCGGCGCAAAAAAGATCTTTTGTTGATCTTTTGTTTGCGGCTTTGCGTCGGCTGGCAGAGGAGGGCAAGTCGGTGATCTTCGTCTCCCACAAGCTGGCCGATGGGGAATGCTTTTGCGATCGGGTGACGGTGATGCGGCAGGGGGAAGTGGTGGAGGAGCTGACTGTGAAGGGTGAAGACATTTCCCTGCCGGAACAGCGGCTGATCGATTGGATGTTTGGGCGGGAATTGGCGCCCCTGGCTCGGCCCCCCTCTCTGCAAAGAAGGGCAAATCCCCTGTTGGAGTTACGCTCCCTGGTGGTGCGGCATGAGCCGTTTACCTTGGCTTTACCGGATCTGGCGGTGCAGCTGGGGGAAGTGATTGGGTTGGCCGGTTTGGAGGGCAGTGGGCAACGCTCTTTCCTGCTCACCTGGGCAGGGTTGTTGCCGCCCAGGCAGGGCCAGATTCTCTTGGCAGGGCGGGAGATGACCAGGCCGTCCTTACGGCGACCATCTTCGCTCTGGGGTGGGGTTTTCTCTAGCGGATCGGCTGCGAGAAGGGCTGATCCCTGGCTTGACGTTGCAGGAGCATTTTGCCCTCCAGCAGCGGGATCCCTGGATTAACTGGGCTCTGGCCCGTCAACAGGCTGAGGCGGCCACCGAACACAGCGGGGCAGCTTGGTAGCCCCGTACTCAGCGCTCCGCGCCGCTGACGCGAGTAGTACAGTGAAGAAAAGCCCGCTCGCGTTAGCGGGACGTAGTCCTTAAGCAACTTGAGTCGCTCGCCAATGCTATAACAAGCAAGTACCCACCCCGGTGAAAGACCTGGACAGTGCTGTAAGTCACAAGTAAGCGGAACCTTGAGACTGGGTTCCAGGGAGCCGTCTAGGGGGGTCTTGACAGCGCCTTTGCGAGTCTATCTGTGGACTGCGTAAGAATCCCCCGACTTTAGTCGGGGGTGTCAATTCGGCGTTTGCGGTCACCTCTACAGCAGGGTGGAACAACTCTCGGGGGGCAGCCAGCAACGCAGCCAGTTGGCCCTATTGCCCACACTGGCCTGGGGATGGATGGGCTGCACCCTGCTGCTCTTGCTCGGGGATGGGATCCTTGCCTTCTGGGTTTGGACGGGGGGCTAACTTAGCTCCAGCGGGGCAAGTAGCAGGAAAAATCCTGTTTCTTAACAAACCGAAAGGGCCCGGAAAGGGATCCCCAGACCACTTGATCCGTTTCCGGGTCGCGGCCCTGATCCAGGCTGTGGAAGTAGTCGGCCCCAATCTCGAACTCGCTATAGAGGTAGGTGGTTCTGCCCTTGCGCTCGACGATACAGCCTTTGCCGGGCACGCTGCGGCCCCGGTAGCAGGATCCCGTCCACTCCACCTGGATTACACAGCCGGGCAAGAGTTCCAGCTCTGCCGCCGTCAGGCCGGCCAATTGCTCCAAGTTCCGACCGGCACATTTGTAGGCCTCTGGAGAGGTCAGGGCATAGTTTTGGATGCGGATCCCGTCGGGGGTCTCGAAGAGGTGGATGACCCGCTGCCGGTAGGGCTGGTCGGGGTAGATATCGTACAGTTGCTCCACGTAAAACCCTATCCCCTGAAACACTGACCACGGCAGGGGGCACTGGTAGACGTGAATATTGGCAAACCAAACCGGCTCGGCCATAGCCTGGTGCAGATTGTTGAAATGTCCGGCCATCCAGGTGGCCAGTTGGGCCAGTTGCGGCGAAACCGACATAGCGCGGGCAAAATCCTAACCAAGGGCAAACCTATTATCCAAGACGCTCGTCCTAGCTGCCAAAGCAAGCCTTCAGGGCCGCGAGCTAGAGTAGAAGAATGCAATCTGTTGCCACTTGGCCTATGTCTGCGGCACCTCTTCCTCTGCTGGGGCAATCTTTGGCTGCCTTGAAAGAGTGGGCAGTTGAGCAGGGTCAGCCGGCCTACCGCGGCCAACAACTGCACACTTGGCTCTACCAAAAAGGGATCCGCTCCCTGCAGGAGGTGACGGTCTTTCCCAAAGCCTGGCGCGAGGCGCTGCAGGATTATCCTGTGGGGCGCTCCCAGGTTGTGCAGCGGATAGAATCCCGCGACGGCACCGTTAAGTTGCTGCTGCAGCTAGCAGATGGGGAGTTGATCGAGACAGTGGGGATCCCAACTGCCAAGCGGCTAACTGTCTGCGTTTCCTCCCAGGTGGGCTGCCCCATGGCCTGCGACTTCTGCGCCACCGGCAAGATGGGCTACCGGCGCAACCTCAAGTTGCACGAAATCCTGGATCAGGTGTTAACGGTGCAGGAGGACTTTGGCCGCCGCGTCAGCCACGTGGTCTTCATGGGTATGGGGGAGCCCCTGCTCAACCGCGACACCGTGGTGCAGGCCATCCGCCGCCTCCACCAAGATATCGGCATCGGCCAGCGGCACATTACCCTTTCCACCGTGGGCGTGCCCCGGCAAATTCCCTGGCTGGCAGAGCAGAATCTGCAAGTTACCTTGGCCGTCAGCCTGCATGCCCCCAACCAGGAGCTGCGGCAGCAGTTGATCCCTTCTGCAGCCCACTACCCCCTAGAGGCCCTGATCCGGGATTGCCGCGACTACATGCTGCGCACCGGGCGGCGGGTCAGCTTTGAATATACGCTGCTAGCGGGGGTGAACGATCTGCCCCTCCATGCCCGCCAACTGGCGCGTCTGCTGCAGCAGGCCAGCCAGGCGGGGGCCCGCCTGCACGTCAACCTGATCCCGTACAACCCCATTGCCGAGGCCGACTATCAGCGCCCCCAGCCGGCGCGAGTGGCGGAGTTCGTCCGGCTGCTTGAAGAGCACCACGTGCGGGCCAGCGTGCGCCAAACCCGCGGCCTGGATGGCAACGCCGCCTGTGGTCAACTACGGGGATCCTTTCTGCACGCTTCCCCCCCGCCCTTGCCTTCCCCTGGGCCAGCCCTTGGCCGTTCTTAGATGCTCAAGTTCGGAGTTTTTTTGCAGTTGCCACCGGCGGGGCAGAAGGCAGCCAAACGCGAAAATGCGTCCATCCTTCCAAGCTGCTGACGGAGATCTGGCCCCCCATGTGCTCCACCAGTTGCTTGACCAGGGCCAGCCCCAGGCCGGTGCCGCCGTGCTTCCAGCGATCCGACTGCGGGATGCGGTAGAACTTCTCAAAGATGCGGGGCAGCTCCGATTCCGGGATCTCGCTGCTGTTGCTGCAGACAAAGAGGATCCCTTCTCCTTCCCAGGCCACCTGCAGGTGGATGGATCCCGCGGGGGCGGTGTATTTGACGGCGTTGTGCAGCAGCTCGCGCAAGATGCGGCCCAGGGCCGTGGGATCCGCCTCAAGGGGTGGGATCCCCTCTTCTAGGTGCAGTTGCAAACTTTGGTTTTTGGCCTGGGCCAGGGGCTGAACTGCCGCCACCAGATCCCGCAAATAGCGCGGCAGAAAGATCTCTTCGGGTTGGAGCAGATACTTCTCGGCTGCCAGCCGCTGCATGTCCAGCAGGTCGTTGATGAGATCAATTTGGCGGTTGCATTCCTTGAGGGCGATGGCGAAATAGTGCTGCTGCTTCTCGGGATCATCGCGGGCTATTTGCAACATTTGTAGGGCCATGCGCACATTGGTCATGGGGGTGCGCAGCTCGTGGGAGACGGTGCTCAAGAAATCATCCTTGAGCAGGTTGAGCCGCTCCAATTCCTTTACCTGGGCCTGGGCCGCCTCATACAGACGGGCCTGCCGCAGAGCCAGAGCAGACAGGTTGGCCACCTGATAGGCCAGTTGTCTCTCCGCTTCGGAAAACTCCTGCTGCCGCTCCAACAGCAGCAGCCCCAGCCGCTCTTGCTTGTCCCAGAGGGAGCACGCCAAAAGCTGTACCCAGTGCCCCTCTCGCTCCTTTTGACAACAGCAGTGGACTTCCCAGGGCTGGTCAAGAAACGCATGGGAGTGCAGCAGGTGCCTCAGCTCGGGATCGTTGAGGCAGGCGGGATCCGCCTTCTCCGGAAACGAGCAAGCCGGGATCCAAGAGGATCCATCGGCACTGGTCAAGAAAATATGACAGCCGGTTAGGTTGAGGGCCTCGGCCAGGCTCTTGACCACCTCTTCCAGGATCTCCCCCTCCTTGAGGCTGGCCACCATCTGGCCGCTGAGGGAGCGCAGCACCGCCTCAAAGCGCAAAGACTGCTCCAGCTTGGCAGTACGCAGCGCCACCTGGGCTTCCAGCTCGCGGTTGAGGGCTTCTAGCTGCTGTTGGATCCGCTTTTGCTCGGTGATCTCCCGCCCCACCGACAGGATCTCCACCAGTTGGCCCTGGCTGTCGAAAATGCCCTGATCCACCCAGCTCACCCAGCGGGATTGGCCATCTTCGCCGGGGTACTCCCGCTCGCTGCGGTGGTAAGGGTGCTCAGGCGTCAGAGCCGCAAGGGACTGCAGCACCGCGGCTTGCTCTTCTTCCGGGAGCAGATCCCGCCAAGGTCGGCCCAACACTTCTTCTGGGGAACAGCCAAAAAAGCGCAAGAGCGCAGGGTTGCCGTAGGTAATTCTCCCATCGGGCTGAAAGCGGCAGATCAGCTCCGTCTGCTGCTCCACCACAGCGCGGTACTGCTGCTGCTGTTGCCAGAGGCGATCCAGCAAAGCTTGTTGGTTGGTGGCCGCCTGCTGCCAAGCTTTGGCCAGGATCTGCACTTCTTGGATAGAGCCGGGATCCACAGGGGGCCAGGCCGGGATCCCAGTGTGCACAAATTGCTCCGCTATTTGGGTAAGGCGGCGCAGCGGACGAGAGAGGGCTTCGCTGAGGAGGATCCCGGCGGCCAAAAAGCCCAGCAGCAGCCCACCCCCCAACAGGGCCGCCTGCCGAGCACTGGCATAGACAGGGGCTAAAAGGGCGCCCTCCGGGATCCCGTAGACGAAGTAAAAGCCCGGCCCCCATTGATCCTGAATGGCCGTCACCTGCACCCAGTAAGGGATCCCGTCCACCTCAAGGCGCAGTAAACCCTTAGCGGCAGCCGTTGCCCAGGATCCCACCTGCTCTTGCACAGCCAGCAGCAGCGGCTGGGGAGACAGCTCCTCCCTGCCGGCCACCACCTGGCCCTCTTCATCCAGCAACCAGCTCACCCCTGGATACGCCAAGCTGGCCTGCAGATCCTCCAGAAAAGCCTGCAGTTGCTGAGCCGAGAGAGTAGCCACCAAGCTGCCGTAAACCCGCCCCTCCGCCTCGGCCAAGGGCAGCGCTGTCAGGATCAGCCGCTCCGGCCTCTGATTGGGAAACTCGACAAAAAAGTTGCTCACCACCCAGGTACGGCGGGCCTCTTCCTGTTGCAGGATCCCGGGAAACCAGGACAGCCGCCGCAAATCCACCAAGCCCAACTGCCGCTTCAAGCCGGTGGGATCCCCGCTTTCCGGATCCCGCTGGCGGCCCTGGACGGATCCCGGCTTCAGGCCTGGCGTGTGGTAGGTCCAGATCGACCCACCGGTGTGGCGGCGGGCGGTTACAAACCCCCCCTCCGCTGAGACAAAGCCGATGTAGCTCAGCTCGGGAAACTGCTGCAACTGGCGGGCAAAATAGGCCTCAAGCCTCTCCAGATCTTGCGGCTGAAGCGCGGCCAAATTGGGCAGTAGCTCCCACTGGACTGCCCCTTGATTGAGGGCATTGATCTGAAGGGGGGCTTGGAGATAGCGCCTGAGGTGCTCTTCAGTGCGATGGTTAACCTCACTCTTCAGGTGCTCGGCCAACTGCAGCGCCATCTGCCGGCCAGCCCGCCAGGAGAGATAGCCCACCCCGCCTGCCCCCCCAGCCACTGCCAACAGCAGCGGCAACAGCAGCGCCACCTGCAAAGGAACCGCTCGAGAAGTAAGGAAGGGCAGGCGCATTGGCGAAGAAGAGGAAAACAGCATGGGATCCCTAGGCTTGGGGTGGCTCCAGAGCTCGCTGCAAAGCGCCGAGGAGAATTTCGGCACCAATGGCCAACAGCGCCACCGGGATCGCTCCCACCAACAGGATGGCGTTGTCGTAGAGGGCAAACCCCAGCGTGATGAAGCTGCCCAGCCCGCCCGCCCCGATAAAGGCCGCCAACGTGGCGCTGGCAATGACCTCGATAGTAGCGGTTTTAACACCGGCCAAGATTACCGGCAACGCCAAGGGGATCTCCACATGGCGTAGCACCTGCGCCGGCGTCATGCCCATTCCCAAAGCAGCTTCGCGTAGAGCCGGATCGAGGCTGCGGAAGGCCACATCCGTGCTGATTAAAATGGGGGGCAAGGCCAAGATCGTCAGGGCAATCGCCGCCGACTGAAAGCCAAGGCCAAAGTAGGGAATGGCCAAAAACAAAATCGCCAAGCTGGGGATCACCCGCAAGCTGCCGAAGGCATTGATCACCACGAGGGAAACCACCTGCGAGCGGGAGCTGCCAAAACCCAAGGGCAGGCCCACCAGCAACGCGATCCCCAGCGGCACCACCACCAGTTGCAGGTGCTGGAGGAAAGCTTGAACTAGCAGGTCGCTGTTGCTTTGAGCATAGTGCAAGGAGCGATCCAGGAGGCTCATCGAGAGCTACACGCAGAGTAGCTTGGTAGCCCCGTACTCAGCGCTCCGCGCCGCTAGCGCGAGTAGTGCGGGGCGGAAAAGCCTTCGAGCGACTGGAGTCGCTCGCCAATGTTATGTTGTAATCCTAAGTTAGCACCTACCCCGGTGAAAAACCCGGACAGTGCCGTAAGTCAACAAGTAAGCGGAACCTTGACGCTTTGTCTCTAGGAACCGTCTAAGGGCGTCTTGACAGCGCCTTTCCGAGTCCAACTGTGGACTGCGTAAGAACCCTTCGACTTTTTTAGTCGGGGGAGTGTCAAATCCCCGCGAATCAACAGACCAACCCCGCTGTAGAGTTTGCAGTCAGCCCCTATATTTTGCCAGCCCTCTTGACTTGTTTGCTCGCTCCTGGCCTAATTCAACTCAGCCCTCTCTCCATTCCCCCTTGAGACGCCGTCTACTTGAGTTCTGGCGCCGTCGCTTTCCCCACAGCCTGCGCACTCAGGTAGCGCTGGTGATTGCCAGCCTTTCCTTTGTCCCCAACTTGGTTTTCATCCTGTCGGTGCAGTGGATCCTGCCCGGCACAGAGCTCAGTCCCGAGGGATCTCTCCTGCTGCTGTTGTGGATCCCTCTGCTGGCGGTGCTATCGGCGCTGGCAGGCTATGCCTTGTCTTCCATGCTCTTGCGGCCCCTGACGTTGCTGGCCCGCGAGCTGGCCCACCTAGAAACCTTGATCAACCAGCCAGACCGCTGGACTTTGCTGCTCCGCCCAGGGGATCCCCAAGAGGCTCTGATCCTGCGGCAAGCTTTTGCCCATTTGCTGCGCCAAATCCAAAGCGATCAAAGACGGCGGGAGGCCTTCACGGCTACCTTGGTGCACGATCTAAAAACTCCTCTCATTGCCTTTGGGCATCTGCTAAGTGCTCTCAAGCAGGAGCTCCCCTTGAGTCCCCAGGAGCGGCTGGCCCTGCTGAATCGCATGCTGGAGGAGAACCAGCGCAACCTGGCCCTGGTGCAAAAGATGGTGGAGGCCTACCGCCTAGAGCGGGGCGAGATCGCCCTGCATCCCCAGCCCTGTGATCTGGGATCCCTGGCCCGACGGGTGGCCGAACGTATGGGATCTCTGGCTCGAGAGCGGGAGATCGACCTGCAGGTGGAGGGAGAAGGGTGGGGCGCCGCCGATGAGGACGAGCTGGAGCGGGCGCTGGTGAACCTGGTGGACAATGCTTTGCGCTACGCCCGCCATGCGGTGGTGCTGACCGTCAGCCCCCGGCAGATCCAGGTGCGGGATGACGGGCCCGGCCTGCCGGCTCCCCTGGAAGATCTGGCCCAGCCCTACATCGCCCAACCCATTCACATTGCCGGCCAGCACTACCCGACCGGCTCAGGAGGTCTAGGGCTGTACATCGCCAAGCGTATCCTGCAAGCCCACGGAGGAGACTTGCGTTTGGTGGAGACGGGATCCCAGGGCACTACCCTGGCCCTGGTGCTGCCCTGATCCCCAGCCCCGCCAGAGGGAGAAAAACACCGAAGGCAGTTCCCTGCTTCGCGTTAGCGGTGTGGAGCGCTTGCAGTTCACTCGACGGGACGGCCCCGATACATCAACCGGTACTTTGCCGGTGGGGGCGCAGCCGTTTGCTCTTGGCGTTCTTCTGGTGCAACGGGCGGGGAAGGAAGGGAGCTGTCTTTTTCAGGCCGCAAACCCGCCTGCTCGAGAACCGCGTGAAGAGCTGCCGTGTCAATGGGAAAAGGCCACCTGGCTGCCTTGTAAACTTGCTCGAGGGAGTGAAGAATGTCGTCGGCTTCGGCCAAACCAGGGATCACCTCGGCTGCCCCCTGGTAAATGGCCCAGCGCCGCTCTGCCGGCTCAATGCGGCGACGGGGGTGATGAGTGAGAATCACAGGGATATCCGGAAGCCGGCTCCGACACTCTCGACAAAAGGCATAGGGGTTAAACAGCCCCGTCGTCATATCCACCACCATCAGATCCGGAGGATGAGTTGCCGCCACCTCCACCAGATCTGCCTGAGGAGAAACCAGCACCACTGCATGGCGCTGAGACTCCAGCACCGACTTCCAGAGCTGGGCCTGCCAAGGCTGACCCTGAGCCACCAAAACGGTCTTGGTCACGGTGAGCAGAGATAGGTGAGCAAAAGGGGAAGGGGAAATCTGCACGAGTTAACGGCTCGCCTCAGTTCACAACTTTGCCTAGGGCGCAAGCTAGCATTTCCAATCAAGAAGAAACAGTAACTAGCTATACAGGTAGTGTTGGGCCGACCCCGCCGCTCGGGTAGCTGAAACTCCACCAATTTGCGGCAGATTTTTGGGTACAGTTTGTCCGGCAGCTTCAGCGCTTGCCTTGCTCGGGCAAACCAACCTCAGCTTTCTCTTCGGTTTCGGATCCCAGCTCGGCCTGCAAGGCCTGCCACTCCTCTGGGGAGAGGGAGTGAAGTTTCTCTTGGATTTGCTGCCTCTCAAAAGCGGCCCACTGGGCCTTCAGGGTCATTTCCCTGCTCAACACCCGCTTCAGGTAGCCCACAGTCCAGCCCAGGCACCCCAGCAGAAACACCACGCTTAACACCTGCTGCGCCGCGCCCGTATCCAAGCCGGCCCAAAGCAACAGCCCGTAGAAAAGTCCTCCCCCCAAGAGCAAGGCTAGGCCAATGCCGAGAACATCCCGTCTACGCATGGCTCAAGCGCTTAGATAGCGGCAGGCTCTAGAGCGAACGCGGCTTGGGCCGAAACGTCATGAAGGGAGCCACGAGCACCATACCGGGGAAGAAAAACAAAACTAGGAAAAACATCAACACCTTTTCCCAGGCACCGCTATAGTTCCAGCGCTTGTCCACGTACACCAAAAACAAGAACGGCAGCACCAGCAGGTAGAGAACTGCTAGGGCAGCATAGGTCAAGCCAATGAGCGTTGGGGTCGAAAGCATCTCCAGTTGCCTCAAATTAGCCTGTGCCAATCCAGCCCGCATCGGGGTTACATTACAGCATTGTAATAGCGAATAAACTTGTCGGCTTAGCCGGCTCTTCGCCTTATGGCTATAAACTCGTGCTGATGGCCCCGACAGGGCAGGTAGAGATGCATTGTTCGCACATAACACAGCGATTACGCAGAAACTCCAGTTTCCAGTCAGGAGCGGCAATCTTCAGCGCCTCGGTGGGGCAAACGCCTGTACACAAGCCGCAGTCCACGCACGAATCTGGGTCGATCTGAATTTCTTTGGCCCGCTCGGCCACCTCAATGCCTAAAGACTGCACCCACTCCAGACCCGCCTCCACCTGGTCGATATCTCCCGAGAGCTCCACCACCAGGGTGCCCACTTCGTTGGGGGTTACTCTGGCGCGGACAATGTTGGCGGCTACATCGAAGTCTTTGGCCAGACGATAGGTGAGGGGCACATTCACCAAGTGGCGAGGAAAAATCAGGGTCACTCGTTTGCGCACGGATTTGACTTGCGTATCGGAGGTGCGGTGACTCTTCCAGTATGAGTATGCCAAGGCCGACTGCCAAGTTTGGCCATGCCGCAAGTGCAAAATCTCCTCCTCACCGCCAGAAAGATGGGATCCGCTCCCAACACCGTCTGCCCCCAGGTTGGGAACTACGAAAGGCGCCCCACAGCCTGCCACAATAGGGGCAGAGCGTCTTCGATTCCCATGAACTCAGCCCGGCCCCGGCTCAACTCCGAGCACTATCGACAGATGTTGGTGCGCGATGGCGAGCGCCGCTTCCGCGAATGGCACACCGCCTTTCTCAACTACCAGCGGCAGTTTTTGCAAGAGATGAAGCGACTGCAGCTCCGTTCTTCCTCGAATTGCTAATTTCCTTCGGTAATGCCTACGCCCACCCCTTTGCACCTGCTGCCGATCTGTTCTGAGCCTGATCCTTCCCTCCGCCAAGAAACTTTGGAATTGTTGGAGTGGCCCCGCCTCTGCCAACACTTGGCCAGCTTTGCCGCCACACCCCTAGGCCGCCGCGCCTGCCTAGAGCTGGATCCCTGGCGGAGCCGCGCCGAGAGCGAGGTCTGTCTTGATCAAACGGAGGAGGCCATCCGGCTGGATTGCAGCCAGCCGGGGGGGGTCTCTCTGGACGGGATCCACAACCTGCTGCCGGCCCTGGAACGGGCCGAACGGGGGGGCATTCTGAGCGGGGAAGAGCTGGTGCAGATTGCCACAACCTTGGGGGCTGCTCGCCGCCTTCGCCGTCTCATCGATGCTGACGAGCGCCTGCCCCGCCTGCAGGAGTGGGTGAGCACACTGCGCACCTATCCTGAGCTAGAGCAGGAGATCTTCCGCTGCCTGGATGAGCACGGCGAGGTGAGAGATAGCGCCAGCCCCGCGCTTGCAGACCTACGCCGTCAGCACCGCCAGTACCGCAACCAGATCCAAGAACGCCTACAACAGGTGATGAGCCAGCACCCCCAGGCGCTGCAGGACACGTTGATTGGCCAGCGGCAGGGGCGCTTTGTGCTGATGGTGAAGGCCACCCACCGCGACGTGATCCGGGGCATCGTCCACGACAGCTCTGCCAGTGGGGCCACCCTCTATGTGGAGCCCTACGCTGTGGTGGAGCTGGGCAACCGGCTGCGGGAAACCCAGGCCCAGATCCAGGCGGAGGAAGAGCGAATCTTGGCGGCGCTCTCTGCCCAGGTGGGATCCGTGGCCACCGATCTGGAGCATTTGCAGGCGGTGCTGGTGGGGCTGGAGGTGGCCTTGGCCCGTGGCCGCTACAGTCTTTGGTTGGCGGGCAATCGCCCCCAGTTTGTCCCGGCAGGATTGCGCCTGCGCCAAGCTAGGCACCCCTTGCTTCTGTGGCAGTCTCGCGAGGAAGGCAAGGGCCCGGAGGTGATCCCGATTGATTTCACCCTCTCCGAGTCCATCCGCGCCGTGGTCATCACCGGCCCCAACACCGGTGGCAAGACGGTTGCTCTGAAGACCTTGGGGCTATTGGTGCTTATGGCCAAGGCGGGGATCTTCCTGCCTGCCCAGGATCCGCCCCAACTGCCCTGGTTCGACGGGGTCTATGCCGACATCGGCGACGAGCAATCGCTGCAGCAAAGCCTCTCCACTTTTTCCGGGCACATTCGCCGCATCAGCCGCATCGTGCAAGCTTTGCAGTCAGACCCGGCGCCGGCCCTTGTTCTGCTGGACGAGGTGGGGGCGGGCACGGATCCTAGCGAGGGTGCGGCCCTGGCGGCTGGGCTATTGGAGTATCTCTCGGAAAAGGCCCTGCTTACCTTGGCCACCACCCACTACGGCGAGCTGAAGGCCCTCAAGTACCAGCATCCCGGCTTTGAGAATGCCTCGGTGGAGTTTGACGAGGCCACTCTAGCCCCCACCTACCGCCTACTGTGGGGGATCCCTGGTCGCTCCAATGCCTTTGCCATTGCCCGGCGGCTGCACCTGGAGCCGGAGATTCTGCGGCGGGCGCAGCAGCATCTGCAGGGGGAAAGCCAGGTGGATAAGGTGATCGCGGGGCTGGAGGCGCAACGGGCCCAGTTGGAAGAGCGGGCCGCCCAGGTGGGATCCCTGCACCAAGAGCTGGAAACCCTGTACCGCCAAATGCAGCAGCGCAGCCGGCAAATGGCTGAGCGAGAGGCGCAACTGGAGTACCAGCAGCGACAGGGGCTGCAAGCCCTCTTGGCCGCTGCCCGCCGGGAGGTGGCCGCCGCCATCCGCAAGTTGCAGCAGGGGGACAATCCCCAGCAGGTTGCTGCTGAGCTGGAGCAGATTCGCGGGCGCTACTCGCCGCCGTCGCCGCCGGTTGAGACTGAGTTCGTGCCGGAGGTGGGGGATCGGGTGCGGCTGAGGGGCCTGGGGCAGACGGGGGAGGTGATTGCCGTCGAAGGGGATGTGTATGTAGTGCGCAGCGGCATCCTCAAGTTCACGGTGCCGCAGGGCCAGTTGGATCCCATCGATGAACATCAGGCCAAACAGCGCCAGCGCCCCAAAGCTCCTCCCTCCCCTCCGCCCACCACTGCTCCCCTGAACCTGCGCACCAGCCGCAACACCCTTGACCTAAGGGGGAAAACTGTAGCCGATGCCGAGGCGATTCTGGAACAGCACTTTGCCCAAGCCCCTCCTGGCCCGGTTTGGATCATCCACGGCCACGGCACGGGACGCCTGCGGGCCGGCGTCCAGGCCTACCTCCAAAATCACCCGCGTGTCCAGAGGTTTGCCCCGGCGGATCCCCAGGATGGGGGTACGGGCGTAACGGTAGCCCACCTGCGGTGAGGCTGAGCGGCTTTCGGCGGGCTGGCTCCAACATTACCGAGAGCCTTGTCCAGTGTGATGAAGGTCTCTGACCTTCCCTCCCCCTTTGGGAGAGGGGCAGACGGTTTCAGACTTGACTTTGGAGCGCCGCTGTTGAGGTGACAGGCTGGGATCCCGCTTGGCGGTGCCGACTTTGCCAAAGCCAGTAGGCGCGCAGCAGTTGGCTATCTCCAATTAACTTGAGCATCACCGCCACCGTCGCACTGGTCCAGCCGAGGGGGCCGAAAGTGGCACCTGCTGCCGCCAACAGGGCCAACCCGGAAAGATTCAGCCCCAAGCCCTGTACCCCCATCCACCAAACGGTCTCACGCTCTAACATTGGCCAGATCCTAGAGGAAGAATTGGATAGCCCTACTCTCCTAAATTTGAGGCGGGATGGGGATATGGCCAAGCCTCAGCCTAGATGCCCAAAGCTGCATGCTTCGGGGGGCGTTATGTCCATAGCGCTTAGCCACCTAGCCCATCCACTCCTGCAATCGGGCCAGGGCCAGCCGCTTTTGCGTTGCAGAGCGGACGCTGCCCTCCGTTAGCCGGTTGAAGCCATGCACCAGCCCCTTGCCTCCCAGCGCCACCAGAGTGACCCGATGGGTTTGCCCCGGCTCAAAACGCACCGCTTGGCCGGAAGGGATGTTGAGGCGCATGCCAAAGCTGGCGGCGCGATCGAACACCAGGGCTCGGTTGACCTCGAAAAAGTGAAAATGGGATCCCACCTGAATGGGCCGATCCCCCCGGTTGGTGACCTCCAGCGTCACAGTGGCCCGCCCGACATTGGCTTGGATGGGATCCTCTGCCAGCAACAGCTCTCCCGGGATCGGGGCTGGTTCAGGGTCGGCAGCAGGTGTGGCTTTGGATTTGCGAGCCATATGGACAACCTCCTGAAGTCTCTGGGTCTTTGGGAGATCCTTAGAAAGCAGCTAGCGAATGGGGTGGTGAAGGGTCACCAGCTTGGTTCCGTCGGGGAAGGTTGCCTCTACTTGAATTTCCGGGATCATCTCCGGGATCCCTGGCATCACGTCCTCTCGGCTCAGCCACGTCAGCCCTTCACTCATCAACTGAGCAACGGTTTTCCCTTCCCGCGCCCCCTCCAAGATGGCTGCGCTCAGGTAGGCCACCGCCTCGGGGTAATTGAGTTTGAGGCCCCGCTGCCGCCGATCCCGAGCTAACTGGGCGGCCAGGTAGATCAACAGCTTGTCTTTCTCCTGGGGGGACAAGTACATGGAGCAACCTCGAAAGATACAAAACGATACAGAACAGACAGCAGCAGGCTCACTTAGCCTAGAGTTGACTTAATTACTTAGTACCACCTCTGGGCGAAAAAAGGCTGCAGAGGCTACAGGGGGTTTCGCTTTTCTTGCCAAACCAAGAGCTTCCACCTCTTTCCACCTCTGCCGTTGCTACTTTCCGCCCCTGCCACCCATGATGAAAGAGTAACAATAAAGTTAAAAATAGAAGTAAAACTTTATCCGATCCTCATTTAGCCCTAGCTTGGTTGACCTGAGATCCATTGGCTAATTCCTCTTAGCAGGTGTTGATTGGGTTCTTTTGAGCAGCCATGAAACTCGAACTGACTCCCAGACAACGGAAGATCCTGTGGGCAACGGTGCGCAGGTATATTGCCACGGCAGAACCTGTCGGCTCCAAAACCTTGGCCCAGTCCTACAACCTCGGAGTCAGCACGGCTACCATTCGCAACGACTTGGCCACTTTGGAGCAGGTTGGGTTGCTGTTCCAGCCCCACACCTCTGCCGGTCGGATCCCTTCTGACTTTGGCTATCGGGTCTATGTGAACGATCTGTTGACCTCCGCCAACATGGATGAGATCCCGAGCGATGCTCCCCAGCCGGAGCCCCATCCTGCGCTGCAGCAGTTGCTGGATCAGCTCAACCGTGAGCTGGGGGACGACCTCGATAGCCTCTTGCAGAGGGTGGCACAGCTTTTGGCCCACTTGAGCGGTTGCATCGCTCTCATCACCCCTCCCCAGGGGCCGGTGGTAGCCGTTCACCATGTGCAGTTGCTGCCGGTGGGGCCAGGGCGGGTGATGGTGCTAGTGGTTACGGATTCCTACCAAACCCATTCGGCCTTGGTTAGCCCACCGGAGTGGCCCGACGATCGGCGCGAGGATCTGGAAGATGAGCTGCAGCTACTGAGCAACTTTCTCACCCTGAAGTTGCGGGGCAAGACTTTTGCCGAGCTGCAGGATCTGAGCTGGTTGAAGCTGGATGAGGAGTTTCGCGCTTACAGCCATTGGCTGCAGCAACTGCTGCGCTCGGTAGTGCAGCGCTACCTACGGCCCTCGCTGGGACAGGTGTTCAGCGCGGGCATGACGGAGCTGATGCGGCAGCCGGAGTTTTCCCAGGCCCAGCGGATGCAGGCGGTGGCCCAGTTGATCGAAAAGGGATCCGAGCAGCTTCAGGGGATGATCGGGCTCTATTCCATGCCAGATAGCCCGTCCACGGGCGAAGCAACTCTTTCGGCCACGGCGGCCAGGAACAAGGCATCCTCTAGCACTCCAGAGCAGGATCCATCCCACAACGTTCCCGTGATCATCTACATTGGCAGCGAGAACCCGCTGGAATCTCTGCACCACTGCACGGTCATTGCCTCAGTTTATCGCCGCCGCTCGGCGCCCCTGGGTGCGGTCACCCTGCTGGGGCCGACCCGCATGGCCTACGAGCGGAGCATCGCTGCTGTGCAGACGGTGGCCTCCCATCTCACTCGGGCCCTTGCCTGAGGGATCCCAGGGAGAACGCGAGGTCTGGGTTGCCCCCGAGCAATAGCCAACTGTGGCCAGGCTTTCTCCTCTTCACCTGCGGGTTCAGTGTGCCATTCGCGAGCGGCAACTGCTTCGCCCCGGCCAGCGGCTGCTGGTAGCTTTTTCTGGCGGACAAGATTCTTTTTCCCTGCTCCAGATCTTGCGGGATTTGCAGCCTCGCTGGGGCTGGCAGATCTTTGTTTTGCACTGTGATCACCGTTGGTCAGCCGATGAGACGGAGTGTGCCAAGTTTTTGCAGGGATGGCTGCAACAGCAGGGCCTGCCCCACGCCGTTGAGACTGCCGATCCCATCCGCTGGGATGAGGCGGGGGCCAGGGCTTGGCGCTACCAGCAACTGAACAAATGGGCGCGCACCTGGAGTTGCGAGGTGGTGACCACAGGGCACACGGCCAGCGACCGGGCGGAGACGTTTTTGTGGAACCTGCTGCGGGGCACGGGGGCTGCCGGCCTGGTCAGCCTAGATTGGCAACGGCGTTTGGACGAGCGGGATCCCACCTCCGCTTGGTTGGTGCGTCCCCTGCTGGGCCTTTCCCGCTGGGAAACGGAAGAGTTCTGCCGACAATACCAGTTGCCGGTCTGGCCGGATCGCAGCAACCAGGATCTGGCTCATGGCCGCAACCGCCTTCGCTTAGAGGTGATGCCCTATCTCAAGCAGCACTTTAACCCGCAACTGGAAGCGGCTTTGAATCGGGCAGCCACACTGTTGCAGGCAGAGCATGAGCTGGTGGTGGCGCAAGCCGCCCAACTGTGGTTACAGGTGTACGAGCCCGCTTTGCCGGGGCTGCAGCGGGATCCCTTGCGGGCTGCGCCCCTGGCTTTGCAGCGGCAGGTGATGTTTCAATTCTTGTCGCTGCTGCTGCCCCATCACCCAACTTTTGAGCAGGTGGAAGCCGGGATGCGGCTCCTGAAAGCAGGCCGCCGCAGCCGCAGCCCCGACTACCCTGGCGGAGGCTGGCTAGAGGTGAAGGGGGATCACCTGGTCTGGATCTCTGCTCAGTGAGAGCTCTCCCCCTCCTGCAACGGCTGAGAACCTCAACCAATAGTTAACAGCACAGTTCAGATTTGCACGGCAACTACCGTCCCAGAAAATCCTTACTGGGGACAAACGAGGGGCTACTCAGAGGAAGCTCGATGGGAGCCTCACAGAGGGTAAAGCTGGAGGCCTCGACTTTAGTGCGGGGAGGAAGGCTACTCTGGAACTTTGGTGGCCAAAGTGGCGACTCCTTCGCAAGATACCCCACTGTATACTGTAGGGGGGATAGCTCCTGCGCGAATGATGGAGCATGACTCAAGTTCTAACTATCTCCCGCAAGCTCAAGGTATCTGCGTCGCAAGCCGCCAAGCTGGATGCAACCAAGGCCTCCGGCCCGCTGGCGCGAGCGTGAACGAGTTAACCAACAGCCGCGCAGCCAGAGAGAGCGGCGGCGGTTGAACAGTTGGGCCTTCTACCCGTTGCGGCAGTTTGTGCACTACAAGGCAATGAGGGTAGGGGTCAAGGTTGTGGTGGTGCCGCCTGCCTGCAGCTCACAGACCTGCCACCGTTGCTTGTGGCTTGGCCAGCGGGAAGGGGAGCATTTTCGCTGTGTCAACCCCGTCTGTAGTTGGGAAGGGGATGCGGATTTTAACGCTGCCACTCGCGTTAGCGGGACGGAGTCCCTAAGCTCCCGACTTCAGTGGGGGAAGTTTACCCTGGCAAGCGAGCAAAGCTGACTCCTGGGTAGTAATAAGCCAAAATTTGGCGGTAGGTCCAGCCCTGACGGGCCAATTCTTGGGCACCCCACTGGCTCATGCCAATACCATGCCCGTACTTGGGATAGGGGCTAAAATCCGGCAGACTTCTCAGGTAAGGGATCCCGCTCACCCCAACGGTTTGGCTGCCGGCGCTGGCGCTGTACATGGCGTTTACAAATTGCCCCCCATACACCATGACGATGCCGCGGGTGGCGTGTGTTGCTGCTAGGGCGGCGGCTGAGCGCTGCGAGAGGCCCCGATACACCTGGGAGCGGGTGTCGCTAAACACATCAAACCAGCCGCGGGAATTGCGGTGGTGAAGAACATAGGTGCGGGCTGCCACCGCCTGGGCCTTGAGGGCCTCGGGCAAGAAGCGGGATCCCATCTCGGCTTCCACCACGCCGGCCACGTAGTCTTCTAGATCCACGTAGTTGATGGCCATTACCCTGTTATACCCGGTCAAGAGCACCTTGCCGGAATACCAGCGGCCATCCACGGCCACCAGGCCACCCGCTGGCGGCTCGATGAACAACACCGGGCTGACCACCCCCTGCAGGCGCACCCCTTGAGGGCCGGGCTGGGCCAGAAACCCTTGCATGGGCGGCAACTCGGCCAGCACCTCTTGGCGGCTGTTGGTCAGTTGGGCGGGGCGAGAAACGCCCACCACCACAGGGGCGGTGGCATCGGCCAATTGCACGCGCACCGTCACCCCCCAAGCGCTCTCTATCCATCCCCCTAAGGTGCCCACCAGCAGGGATCCCATCAGGGCAAGCCAACCCCGTGCTCCCATAGCCTCTGTCCAGAGTTCTTTTTTGTACAGCAACCCCAGCCTAGGATAGAGCAAATCGGACTTGGGAATGAAAATCAGGGTGCCTAAAGGGCGGGACGGGATCCCGTTGACAAGGGAGCGGGCGGATGGGATTGCTCCAAAGGGAGAGAATCAGGTTGTCGAAACCGATCCGGTTCCAGGCCCAAGGCAAAGCACAGGGAGGATCCCGGTCGTCCATTGGAGAAGCAGAGAAAAGCTCCCAGCGAAGCCAATGCCAGAAGGGCCGCATAGCCGAACATGGCCCGATAGCCGGATCCCAGCGCCAGGGTGCCCAGGATCGGCCCCGCCAGCCCAATGCCCAAGTCAAACCCACACATCACCAAGCTGAACAAACGCCCCCGCTCCACCGGCTCAGAGCGATCGGCTACCAGGGCGGAGATCAGCGGGATCAAGGTGCCAAAACCCGACCCCACCACGATCCCGGCGACAAGAAAAGCCCCGACGCTGTCGGCAACCAACAGGATCCCCATCGCCAGAGCATAGGTGGCCAAGCTCAGAGAGATAAACGGCCCCCGCCCGTAGCGATCGGAAGCGCGACCAGCCAGCAGGCGCACGCCGAAGCTGGCAAAGGCCACCGCCGTATAAAAAAGACCGGGATTGAGGGGAACTCCGACCTCTTGGATCAACAGGGCCACAAAAGTAGTCTGGGTGCCGAAGGCCAGCCCCACCAAGAGCATGACCCCAGCGAGAGAGCACACCTTGGGGTTGAGCACAAGGCTCCAAAACGCTCCATCCGGGGGCAGGGATCCCCAACCCCCACGGCGCTGCTCGCGAACCGATTGGGTACAGAGAAAGCCCACCAACCCCAGCAGAGCGGCAAAGAGAAACAGAGGGCCATAACCAACCAGCTCCTGCAAAAAGCCGCCCAAAGCAGGGCCGATGGCTACACCAATGGGATTGACCAAACTCATGTAGCCCAAGATCTCGCCGCGTTTTGCTTCCGGGGCAAAATCCGCCACCAAAGTAACGTAGGCGGTGGCAAAAGCGGCGATGCTGATCCCGTGAAAGGCCCGCACCAGCGCTATCCACGGGATCCAATCCCAGAGCCAGTACCCCAAAGGCGCCATCCCCGCCGCGCCCATGCCGATGAGCAAGACGATCCGGCGACTGTGGCCATCCGCCAGCCGCCCCAACCAAGGGCGAAAAGCCAGCAGCCCAATCGAGAAGGCCCCCATCACCAAGCCCACCTCTTGGCTGGTGCCGCCCACATCCCGGACGTAGAGCGGCAGTGTGGGCAACAGCGAAGACAGACTGGCCCAAAAGAGCAGCCCGGCCACGAAGAGAATGCCCAAGTTGCGCCGCTGCGCCGGCTGTAGCTGCCCGAATACCCTCACGCCCACTCCCAATGAAACTCTCACAACCCTGCCAGGGAGCAAAGCCGTCTCCACAGCATCCCTGAACAGAAATATTACGAAATGTCTATTTGGGTGCTGACTTTTTCAATCTTAACCTCTTGTCTGGAACTGTGCAGGATCCCTGTTCAGGGGCAGCCGTTAGCCTGGAAGTGGCCTTTTTGTACGCTTGCCTATGGCGGAACGGTCAGATCCCTTGACTCGCGGTTTGGTTGCCCTGATTCGGGGCTACCAGATAGGCATCTCCCCTTGGCTGCCTCCTGCGTGCCGCTACTACCCCACCTGCTCCCAGTACACGCTGGAAGCAGTGCGGCGCTACGGCGCCATCCGAGGCAGTTGGCTGGGGATCCGCCGCCTCTGCCGCTGCCACCCTTGGCATCCGGGGAGCTACGACCCGGTGCCCGACTTGCCAGGATCCGCACCTGACGAAACTTATCGCCCCAGCCGAGATTGATTGACGAGGGGGATCCCTGTCAGGCCAAGATCGGTGTTGCCGGAAAAGGCTGTATTTGGGAGCCGGTCAGTCAGGAATAGCAGGCCACCGCCTCGATTTCCACCAAGGCATTCAAGGGCAAGCCAGCCACCTGCACGCAAGAGCGGGCCGGCGCCGGGTCTGCGGCAAAAAACTCTCGATAAACCTCGTTCATGGCGGCAAAGTCTTTCATATCCGCCAAAAAAACGGTTGTCTTCACCACATTGGCCAGGCTCGTGCCCCCTGCTTCCAGCACCGCCTTCAGGTTCAGCAACGCCTGCCGAGTTTGCGAGGCAACATCTTCTCCCGCCAGCTTGCCAGTTTTGGGATCCAGGCCCACCTGGCCGGCGGCAAACAGAAAGGGCCCCGAAGCAACAACGCCCTGGCTGTAAGGGCCGACAGGAACAGGAGCGGCCTCGGTTTGTACAGCACAAGGGCCTGGCCCGGTTTGGCCCTGCGGATGGCCCATCGCGGAATTGGCCAGATTGCTCGGCTCCATAGAGGTTTGCCCCCGTGAAGAGAAGCTCTTTCGCTACGCTACCACAGGCGGATCCCAGAGAAGACGAACCCGCAATGCCAAAATAGGCTTGTCGGGAGGAAAAAGTACTCATGCCTTTGATCAAGTTGCAAACCTCTCTGCAGCCAGAACCTGCCACCGTGGCCGAGCTGCTCAAGTTCCTCTCTGCTGCTCTGGCTAAGCAGTTGGGCAAGTCGGAAGCCTACGTAATGACTGCTTTTGAAGGAGGGATCCCGATGACCTTTGCCGGCAGCGCCGATCCCTGCTGCTATGTAGAGATCAAGAGTATTGGGCAGTTTTCCGCCGATCAAACCCGATCCCTGAGCGAGTTTTTTTGCAGCACCATCGAGGACAAATTGGGGATCCCCAGGAAGAGGATTTACATTGAGTTCAGCGATGCCAAAGGCTATCTTTGGGGATGGAACGGCACGACCTTTGGGTGAAAGCTACTTCGCACAAGTCAGGTATTTCCTAGCCTGGCTGCTCTAGCCTATCTAGCAACAGCTTTCTGATGCTCTCGAGCGCCCTAGGAGACCTGTCCCAACCCAGAGCAAATCCCGCAAAGCGGCAGCTTCTACTGAAGCTTGCTGGCCTTTTGGGCGTGGCCGTTCTTATTTTTGGGTAGCCCATCGATTGGGATTTTTTGGAGTTATTCAAGACTGGTTTGCCAAAGCTCTGGTGGAAGACTTGGGGCTGCTGGGGCCAATGCTTTTTTTCATTGCCATTTACATCGTGGCCATCTACATTGTGGCGACGGTGCCGCCTCTGCCGGCTTCGCTGCTGACCTTGGACGCAGGAGCTGTGGGGCTCGGCAAGCCCTACGGGAAGGGGTAAAGCAGGGCTAGGCCAACCTAAGTCAAAGTGGCCTTGCGCAGAGGCTCAGCCAACCAGTTGGCAGAGGGTCTCCTGCCTTTCTCGGTCTTGTTCGGCCAGTTCCTGGATGGCGCGTTGGTACACCTGGGCAGGTGTGGATCCCTGGTTGACCTGCTTCAGCCAGCGCTGGGCCTCATTGCCTTCCTGGAGCAGAGTTTGCAAGGGAGCCAAGAAGCAACCCAGCCCTTGGGGCTGGCCCAGGCGCCACGCTTCAGTCAGCAGCTCTTCAATCCACTCCTGGGCTAAGCATTCCCGGCCGGTGCGCCAGTCAATCAGCCGAGCTTGCAGGGACTCACGGGCAGCAGCATGCTCGTTGGCCTCGCAAAGACTCTCCAGCTCCGCTGGGGTAAAAGGCCCCCCCAAGGGATCCAGCGCCTCCGGCTGAGATAGCAATTGCCAGAGGCGGGCCTCTACTAGGGCGGTGATGGCCAGAATCATCACCGGATCCGCCACTAGGTCGCAGATGCGCAGCTCCACTCGGTTGAGGTGATAGGGCCGCTCCGGGCCGTTGGGCCGTACAGAAGTCCAGAGGTGGCGCACGTTCTGCATCGTGCCCAGGGCCAGTTGCTCCTGCATCCAGGCGATGTAGTGGGCGTGATCCCGGAAGAAGGGCACCTGGGCCGGCGTTTTGGGAAACACCTGCCAACGGCTGGAATGGTAGCCCGTTACCTGGCCGTCCAGAAAAGGAGAAGAAGCGCTCAGGGCCAAATAAAGAGGGGCTTCCGCCCGCAATAG
>NZ_JANSJN010000038.1:4923-22476 GCF_047462555.1 Synechococcus sp. B60.1 | reverse complement strand
ATCTTTGCCCCTGTCGAAGTGCGGTAGTTAACAATCTCGTCTGGCAGAACCACCACCGCTGGCTTTTCCGAGGCATCCTCAACCAAAAACAGTTGGTAGCGGCCGCCCACTCGTTCCTTCAGCCTTTCCAAAAGCAGGGGCACCACTACCTCTGCGTCCCGGCGGAGGTTGCCCTTGAAGATTGCCCCCTCCCCATAGGGAATAGTCTCGGTGACAAAGAAGGTGTCCAGACTGAAGATGGATTGAATGGCCTGCAAATCTTCCGCAGAGATGCCCCGCAACACCACTGCTGGCCGTTCCCCAGGCGCCTCCCCCTCAGCTGCCGAAGAGGCTTCCTGCCGCTCCCCTAACTGGGCCAACTGCTGCCGCCGCGCCTGCAGCTCCTGCTGGGCCAACTGGCGAGTTTTGCGCCCCACGGCAATGTAGAGCCCCGTGAACACCAGCAAGAGCAGGAGGAAGCCGGCAAAGTTGAGGTAAACCCCAAACAGCAAGAGCCCTAGGAAGACCACCCAGGGCAAAAGAAGCAGGGATCCCTGGAACCACACCCAGACAGCCAGGGATCCCCGCTGGCGGGCTCGCCAGAACCCCCACCCCAAAAAGGCCAGCGTTCCCAACAAAAAGAGGGGCGTAATCTCGGCGGCGATGTTCATGGCTGACCTACGAGGTTTACCGATACTGAGCTGGGATCAAGAGCCGCTTAAGCAGAAACAGCCGCTTCTTCAAAACGAGGCTCCGGCTGCTCCCACAAGTAAAAGCCAGCTTTGCGCGGTTTGAGCAGGAACAGCCGCAGGAACTGGTAGGCGTTGTTGAGGTAAAGGGGCAGCTTGCGCAGGCCCTTGAAGGGGCCAGAACCGCGGGCAATCTCCCTCAACTTGGCGTTGTTGGCCACGCACTTCTGCAGCCGGCGCACAAACTCGGGGTTCTCCACATCCAGCACCACCGGGAAGACCTTGGCCGCCTCGCGGTTGGTCTTGTAGATCACCTCCATGTCATAGGTATGGGGATCCAGGCCGATGAGACGGTAGAAGTCCGGGCGCTCGCCCACGTCGTTGAGGTACATGGTGGCAAACACCGACAGCAGGAAGAAGCGGCACCACAGCTCCGCCACCCATCCCTTGAGCAGCCGCGGCTGGCTCAGGAGCATGAGGGCAAAGAAATCACCGTGGCGGTTCTCGTCCTGACACCAGTTCTTGAAGAAGTTGAAGATGGGGTAGATGCAGTCTTCGGGGTGAGCCTCCAGGTGGCGGTAGATAAGGATGTAGCGCCAGTAGCCGATCTTCTCGGAGAGATAGGTGGCGTAGAAGATAAAGCGGGGCGCAAAGTAGGTGTAGGACTTGTGCTTCGTCAGAAAGCCCAGGTCAAAGGCCATGTTGAAGTCGGCCATGGCGCGGTTGAGGAAGCCGGCGTGGCGGGCCTCATCGCGGCTCATCAGGGCAAAGCACTCGGCCAAGACCGGGTTGGTCTCCTTCAGCTTGCGAGATAGCTCCTTGTAGAGCAGGAAGCCAGAGAACTCCGCCGTGCAGGAGCGCTCCAAAAACTCCACAAACAGCCGCCGCGCCTCCGGATCAAGCCGGCTTTCCCAATCTTGGTTGAACTCCTCGCCGCGGACAAAGTGGTGGCGGTTGTAGTCGGCGCGAAACTCCTCCAGGATGGCCCGGAAGTCGGCCTCTCGATCGCCTAACCCCATCTTGGCGATGGCCTCGAAGTCGGTGGTGTAGAAGCGCGGTGTCAGGATGGTCTCAGTGGGCACTCGCGCCTGGGTTTGGGTAGCTTGCAAAGTGGAACTCATAGGGGTTACAGGATGAAAAGGCCAGTATACTCTCGCAGTTTACCAGCCTCTTTGGCCGTCGAGGGGATAAGAAGTGTTACCGACAGGCCCCGGATCCCCTACGACGGCAGCGCCACCGGCTGGGATCGCGTGGGATCCGTCAGCTCACTCCCCTCCTCCGAAGGCGGGATCACCTGCCAGAAGAGAGGCAGGTAGCGCTCCCAGTTCTGCAGGATGCGCTCAGCTTTGGGAGAATGAGTGCGGCGGTAGTGCTCCTGGATCAGGCCCTTCAGTTGTGCTTCCGCCGCCGCTGTTTGCAGCCGCTGGATGCGCACGATCTCGCCGTTGACCTTGGCGGGGAAGTTGCCCTCTTCATCCAATACGTAGGCTAGGCCGCCGGTCATGCCCGCTCCCAGGTTGCGGCCCACCCGCCCCAGCACCACCACCACGCCGCCGGTCATGTATTCGCAGCAGTGATCGCCGGATCCCTCAATTACCGCCTGAGCGCCGGAGTTGCGCACGGCAAAGCGCTCTCCCGCCTGGCCGTTGGCAAACAGGGATCCGCCGGTGGCCCCGTACAGACAAGTATTGCCTAGGATCACGTTTTCTGCTGGATCCCGCGGAGCTTCTGGGGGAGCCAGAATGACAATTTCACCGCCACACATGCTCTTACCCACGTAGTCGTTGGCTTCCCCCGTCAGGGTCAGGCGCATGCCCGCCAAGGTAAATGCCCCAAAGCTCTGGCCGGCGCTGCCCACAAAGCGCAGATCCAGCAGCCCCCCTTGTCGGGCAAAGCCGGTATCCCCATACAGCCGGGCCAGGGTGCCGGCAATGCGTCCGCCCACGCAGCGATCCGTGTTGGCGATGGGGAGCTCTACTGTAGCTGTGTCGCAGGTCTCGATGGCCTTTTGCACCTCGGGCCGCGCCAGGATTGCCTCGTCCAGAACCGGGCCGTTGCCATGCACCAGCTCATGCTCCAGCCACTTGGGCCGCTGGTGGGGAGCGAAGCCGGGGGGAGTCCGCAACAGATAGTCCAAGTTGAGGGACTGGGTTTTCTCCAGAGCCGCGTCGGTACGGGGGCAGAGTAGATCCACGCGCCCAATCACCTCCTCCAAGGAGCGGTAGCCCAGTTGGGCTAGGACTTGGCGCACCTCCTCGGCCACAAAGGTAAAGAAAGTTACTACCTGGTCAGGAGTGCCGGGGAAGCGCTTGCGCAGCTCCTCTTTCTGGCTGGTCACCCCCACCGGGCAGTTGTTGGTGTGGCAGACCCGCGCCATGATGCACCCCTCGGCAATCATGGCCACTGTCCCAAAGCCAAACTCTTCCGCCCCCAGCATGGCCGCCATCACCACTTCCCAGCCGGTGCGAATGCCGCCGTCCACGCGCAGAATCACCCGCTGCCGCAGGCCGTTCTCCAGCAGGGCGTGATGCACTTCCACCAGGCCTAGCTCCCAGGGTGCCCCCGCATGTTTGATCGAGCTCAAAGGAGAAGCCCCTGTGCCTCCCTCGTGGCCGGAGATCTGGATGATGTCGGCATTGGCTTTGGCCACCCCTGCCGCCACCGTGCCAATGCCCACCTCCGCCACCAGCTTCACCGACACCTGCGCCTGCGGATTGACCTGGTGCAGGTCGAAGATCAACTGGGCCAGATCCTCAATCGAGTAGATGTCGTGGTGGGGTGGCGGCGAGATCAAGGTCACCCCCGGCTTAGAGCGGCGCAGCTTGGCAATGTAGGGGCTGACCTTTTTGCCCGGCAGTTGTCCGCCCTCGCCCGGCTTGGCTCCCTGGGCAATTTTGATCTCGATTTGCTGCGCGTTAAGCAGGTACTCCGGCGTCACGCCAAAGCGGCCCGAAGCCACCTGCTTCACGGCTGAGCTGGCATTGTCCCCCATGCGCAGGCCCTTCAGGTGGGGGAAGCGCGCCGAGGTGCCCTCCGGCGTCACATCGGTAATGGGGATGTAGCGCTCCGGATCTTCTCCACCTTCGCCGGAGTTGGACTTGCCGCCAATGCGGTTCATGGCAATGGCTAGGGTCTCGTGGGCCTCGCGGCTGAGGGCTCCCAGCGACATCCCTCCTGTGGCAAAGCGCTTGAAGATTTCGGTGGCCGGCTCTACCTCTTCTAAGGGAATGGGATCCCGGTCGCTGCGAAAGTCCAGCAGATCCCGCAGGGCTGTGGGGGGGCGGTGGCGCAGATGGGCCCGGTAGATCTCGTAGTGGTCGGGCTGTCCTGAGGCGATGGCCTTGTGCAGCAGCTTGGCCATCTCCGGGCTGTTGATGTGGTACTCCCCCTTGGGCCGCGCTTGGATAAAGCCAAAGTTCTCCAATTTTTTCGCGCTCAGCTCGGGGAAGGCGCGGCAGTGATTGGCCATGCCCTCGCGGGCCAGATCTGCCAGCGTCATCCCCCCGACCCGCGACACCGTGCCGCGGAAGGCCAGCTCGATCACCTCTTGGCTGAGGCCGATGGCCTCGAAGATCTGCGCCCCGTGGTAGCTGGAGAGCAGAGAAATGCCCATCTTGGAGAGGATCTTGAGCAAGCCCGCCTCGATGGCCGTGCGGTACTTCAGTTGGGCTTCGGCCAAAGAGAGCTGGGGCAGCTTGCCGGCGGCCATTTGGGTTTGTGTCTTGGGCTTGTACCACCACTGCCGCACCGCCTCGTAGGCCAGGTAGGGGCAGACAGCGCTGGCCCCATAGCCAATCAAGCAGGCAAAGTGGTGGGTACTCCAGCATTGGGCGGTCTCCACCACCAGAGAAGCGCGTAGGCGCAGCCCCTCCTGGATGAGGTGATGGTGGACAGCCCCGACGGCCAGCAGGGGCGGGATCAAGGCTTGCTCAGCACTGAGACCGCGATCCGAAAGGATCAAGATCTCGGCCCCCTCCCGCACTGCCTGCGCCGCCTTTTGGCACAGGGCTCGCACCTGAGCGGCCAGCCCTTCTGGCCCAGCGGCCACCGGGTAGAGGATGGGTAGCGTCCGGCAAGAGAAAGGCGTCCGCTGCAGGGCAGCTAGCTCCGCCTCGTTGAGCACCGGGCTGCGTAGGTGCAGCAGGCGAGCATGCTCCGGACGGATCTCCAGCAGGTTGCCTTTGGATCCCAGGTACACCTCCAAAGACATCACCAAGCTTTCCCGCAGGGGATCGATGGCGGGGTTGGTGACCTGGGCAAAGCGCTGCTTGAAGTAGTCGTAAAGGGGGTGGGGCTGGGTGGAGAGCACCGCCAGCGGCGCGTCGTCCCCCATGCTGAAAACCGGCTCCTTGCCCGTAGCCGCCATCTCCTCGATGATCATCTCCACATCTTCCGAGGAGTAGCCGCAGGCAGTCTGAATCTGAAGGAGTCGCTCTTCGGTGAGCTGCGGGGCGCTCTCAAAGTCTTGGCCAGCGAGCTGAACGCGGTAAGCCCTCAACCACTCTCCATAGGGGTGCTGAGCCGCCACCTGGGTCTTGATCTCCCAGTTTTTGTAGAGCTGGCCACTTTGCAGATCCACCGTCAGCATCTGCCCTGGCCCCAGCCGCCCCTTTTCTAGGATCTCAGCTTCCGCCAGGGGAACCACCCCCGCTTCCGAAGCCACCACCAGCAACCCATCGCGGCTGAGGGCGTAGCGGGCTGGGCGCAGGCCATTGCGATCCAGAGTGGCGCCAATGGTTTTGCCGTCGCAGAAGACCACCATCGCCGGCCCATCCCATGCTTCCTGCAGGCCAGCGAAAAACTCGTAGAAGTCCACCACTTCCGGGTGATCCTGCAGCTCTGGCTGGTGGCGGTAGGCTTCCGGGATCAGCACCATCATTGCCTGCTGGCTGGAGTAGCCGGAGGCAACCAAGAGCTCAAAGACCGCGTCCAGGCCTGCCGAGTCGCTGGTGCCGGGATCGATGACGGGTTTGAGCTCCTCGATGGCCTCGCCCCAGAGGGGATGGGCCAAAGAGGGCTCGCGGGCAGCCATCCAGTTGACATTGCCCAGGTAGGTGTTGATCTCGCCGTTGTGGCAGAGGTGGCGAAAGGGCTGGGCCAGCGACCAGCGGGGCAGCGTGTTGGTGCTGAAGCGGCGGTGGTAGGTGGCGTAGGCGGTGGCGTAGAGGGGGTTGTGCAGATCGCGGTAAAACTGGCCCAGCGCGGCTGACTGTACCATACCTTTGTAGACAATGAGCCGGCAGGAGAGAGAAGCAAAATAGATGGAGTAAAAGCCGAACCGGCTTTCCACCTGCCGCCGCAGGCGCCGCCGCAAGAGGTAAAGCTGCCGCTCCAGCTCATCTCCCTCCAGCCTGGGATGGGTAAGAAGCATCTGCCAGATGGAGGGCAGGGTTTGCCGTGCCATTGGCCCCAGGCAGTCTGGATTGACCGGCACCCGGCGCCAGAGGGGCCGTCCCCACTCCGTGGTGGCCAGGTAGTCGTCGATGAGCTGGCGCACCGCCTGGCACTCGGTGGGATCCGCGGGTAAAAACACCATACCCACCGCGCTGTGGCTGGGATCCCAAGCTCGGATCTCCTCCTTCTCTGCCTGCAGCAGCGCCCAGGGAATGGCCGTGGTAATGCCGGCTCCATCGCCGCTTTGGTTGTCGCCGCCACAGCCGCCGCGGTGCTCCATGCAAGTAAGGGCAGCGAGGGTTTTTTGCAGCAGCTCGTGGCTGGCCCTCCCCTGGCGATCCACCAGGAACCCGACGCCGCAGGCATCCCGCTCTTGAAAGTGCCAGCTTTCCTGCAGGATAGGAACCGAGACCTGGGAGCGATGGGGGGTCATAGGAGGAAAAACGGCTGGGAATCGTTCACGTTGTTAGAGTTGGGAAACTAGCATATCGCAATTCCATCCAACCGGAAAAGAGGGCAGCCCCACGTCAGGCTGGATTTTGCTGGGGAAGCCATCGGAATCAGCGAAGAAAACCACGAAAGGCTCACTGTGAACAGGTGCCTCGAGTTTTTTTCTGCTGGCTTCTTGCGTAGACTTTCGCCAACTGGAGAAAACCAGGTCGTATGCTCCAGCTTGCCCCACCTCTCCTTGCCGCAACCAGCAATTTAACTGTTATCTGAAGAAGTCGGAAAATGTATTTCGCAGCTCAGAGAGTTGCTCGTTAAAGCAGGTGAGCTGATCCCCCATGGCGTTCACCATCGTCAGGTCTGCCCGCCCGGTTGCGCCCTCGGATCCCAAAAGGGGAACGCTCATGCGGCTGGGATCGGCAGGATTCTGGGAGACGCGGATAACCGTTCGCTCGCGGTTGAACTGATAGGCTTCGGCCACGTAGCGGATGGGCTCGCTCAAGCTGGGATCCACCGGCAAGTCAGGCGCTGGCAAAAGGTCCACCAGCTCGGTAAAGGTGCCGCTCCGCAGGCCCACCACGGCAGCAGCTCCCAACTGGTTGCAGATGGCAATGAGCACCGGCTCTTGGGGGCTGGCGCTAACGTTGGCCAAGGTAACAGTGACATTGGCCCGCCGGGGTGCTGGGGAGTAGGTAACCTCAAAGACGCGGGCAGGAGCATTCCCCAGTTCGTCGCGGGCGCGGAAGCGAAGCTGCCCCCTGTAGGGCAGGATGGAGGAGAAGTAGAGGCCAAAGCGGTCGCCGGGGCCCCGTCCGGGGATACTGGCCTGCCCAGGGACGTAGGCGAGGACGGCGCGGCTTTGCCAGTTGTTGGGCGGCGCATATGGCAGCAGGGGGCTACTGGTGAGGCTGGGAGGTTCTCTGGAAGGGGGATCCGGCTGGCCATCCCTGTTCAGATCCAGGCCGTTGCCCAAGAAAGCCAGCGAGCGCTGCAGCAGGAGGGGGCGGTTTTGGTTATCGACCAGAGGAGGTTGCCCTTCTGCCAGCCCTGCATTCTCCACATAGACGTTGAAAGGACGATTCAAGATCTGGTTGTCCCGCTGCCGCCGCAGGTTGAATTGGAGGTAAGGCCCCACCGCGCCCGCCGTCGGGGATCCCCCTGTAATTGCAAAGTCGTCGGCCCGCAAAAAGGCATTTTCCAGCGGGCTAAGCGGGGTTGTTGCCTCGCCGCAGCCGACCAGGCCAAGGGCAAAGGTTACCAAAGTTACAAGGGTTGCGACAGAGCCCCCTTTGGGGAAAGCTGGCAAGGGGGGCCGGCAGGCAAGCTTTGGCTTGAGCATTCCTCTCCTCTCCACAACCGTTGGCGACGGTTTAGCCCAACCGAACTCAATGGCAAGATGGGCAGGGATCCGCCCGCGCCTAACCCAATGGCCTGAACCACTATATCCTGAGCCTCGATCTGGATCCCACCATCCCTATGGAGTTGGGAGCCATGGGATCGGCGATAGGGAGGGAGGAATTGAGGGAATCGCTACTCCTTTCTCCTGAGCCGGCTTGATAGCCTAGAGGGAGCGAAAGGTGGATGCCCATGTCAGATACCCCTGCGGTCTTGGTTCAACAACTCCAGAAGCGCTACGGATCCACCGTGGCGGTGGCGGATGTCTCCTTCCAAGTAGAGCCCGGCCAGATCTATGGCCTTCTCGGCCCCAATGGCGCCGGCAAAACCACCACTCTGCACTGCCTGTGCACCCTGCTGCGCCCTGATGCAGGCCGGATCGAGGTGTGCGGGATCCCGGTCAATGAAAATCCCAAGGCGGTACGCGAAAAGCTGGGCTTTGTTGCCCAGGAGGTGGCCTTGGATAAGGTGCTGACGGGGCGAGAATTGTTGCAGTTGCAGGCGGATCTCTACCACCTGCCGCGGCCTCTGGCCCAAGAGCGGATCGCTGCTGTCCTGGAATTGCTGGGGCTGGCCGACCGCGCCGACCAACGCATCGGCACCTACTCCGGCGGCTTGCGCAAACGCCTAGATCTGGCGGCAGGACTGCTCCACCAGCCCCAGGTGTTGGTTTTGGACGAGCCCACGGTGGGCCTGGATATTCCCAGCCGGCAGGCCATCTGGGACTTTCTGCGCCAGCTTAAAAACACCGGTGTGACCGTGGTGCTCAGCAGCCATTACCTGGAGGAGATCGACCTGTTGGCCGACCGGGTGGCCATCATCGACCGCGGCAAGGTGATTGCCGAAGGCACCCCAGAAGAGCTAAAAGCCCGCGTCGGCGGCGAGCGCATCACCCTCAAGCTGCAGGAGTTTGCGCCGCCAGAACTGGCCCAGCGGGGGGCCGAACTGCTGGCATCCCTGCCCTTTGTCCAAAAAGTGGTGATCAACAGCGCCCAGGGCAACGCCCTCAACTTGGTGGTGCGGCGCAACGGGGAGGATCCCCTCAGCCAGATCCGCGCCCAGCTCGAGGCCCACGGTCTGGAGATCTTCAGCAGCACCCAATCTCGCCCCAGCTTGGATGACGTGTATTTGGCAGCAACCGGGCAAACGCTCCTGGATGCGGAGCTGGCCGCTGCCGAGTCCAACTTAGGCAAAAAGAAAAAGTAACTTCATCACCTCCCTATTAAACCCTGGTGATCCCTGTGCAAGCGCATATCGAGATACTAGTTGGCTGCTCGATTGGACACTGCATTGATTGATCGCAACCCTACAGGAGTTTTGGTATGACCTCTACCGCTTCCCCAGTTCCATCCAACCCAATTCCTCTATTTACAGCCGACTTTTGGCAGGAGACTTTTGCCCTTACCCGCCGCTTGTTTATCCAACTGCAGCGTCGCCCCACAACCCTGCTGGTCGGCATCATCCAGCCGCTGCTTTGGTTGATTTTGTTCGGGGCCTTGTTCCAGAATGCTCCTGCCGGCATTTTCGGGGCCGGACAAAACTACACCCAGTTTTTGGGGGCAGGCGTGATCGTGTTTACGGCCTTTGGCGGGGCCTTGAATGCCGGCGTGCCGGTGATTTTCGACCGGGAATTTGGATTTTTAAACCGATTGCTGGTGGCTCCCCTCACCTCTCGCTTTTCCATCGTGCTGGCCTCTAGCCTGTTCATCGTCAGCTTGGCGCTGCTGCAGACGGCGGTGATTGTGGGGGCAGACTATGCCCTCGGAGGCGGGATCCCGGACGGGCGGGGCTTGGCGGTGGTGGCCCTGATCGTGGGCCTGTTGGTCTTGGGCTTTACAGCCCTGAGCCTAGGCCTGGCCTTTGCCATGCCGGGGCACCAGCAGTTGCTGGCTTTTATCTTCTTGGTCAATTTACCCCTGATTTTCTCCAGCACCGCTTTGGCTCCCCTCAGCTTTATGCCCACCTGGCTGCGCTGGGTGGCCAGCCTCAACCCACTCACCTTTGCCATCGAGCCCATCCGCCACGTCTATCGCAGCAGCACCTGGAGCTTTGCCGATGTGGTGCTGCAGGCCCCCTGGGGCGATCTCACTCTGGCGGGATCCCTGAGCCTCTTGACGGGGTTTGTGGTGGTGTCGGTTCTGGTGGTACAGGGGGTGCTGCGCAAGAGTTTGGCCTGAGCACTTTGCCCAGGCTGCGCCCCTCAAAGCCACTGGCGGGAGACGGACTTCTCCAGCTCCGCCTGTGCTTGCTGCACCAGGGCTACAGGGCTGTCCTTTGCTGGCGAGAGATGTAGAGGAGGGGTGAGGCTGCGGGCCTGCAGAGCCATGTGGAGCTGGAGTTCGGTTACATAGTCGCGCAGGACAAAGCCAGCGGCAGAAGAGGAGCGAGCTGTAGCGGAAGCGTAAGACGCAGACATCACGGCAAGAGATCCCTCGAAAATGAAAATTGCCACCGTTGCCCTGCTACGCTATCACGCCCGCCCCCCCGTGAGGGAGTTCCAGAATGTTAGCTTTGATTAAGCTTTGCAAAGGATTTTTGCCATGGCCGTTCTTGAAGATTGGCAGCGCTCCAAGTTGGATCCCAGTGACGATGCCCTCTTTTACAGCCATCCCCGCTTTGTAACCCACGTAGATGCCGGCTTTATCGGCCAGCTCACCGATCTGTACCGTGAGCATTTGCGGCCCCAGACCCGCATTCTCGATCTAATGAGCAGTTGGGTTTCCCACCTGCCGCCGGAGATAGACTTTGCCCATGTGGAAGGGCATGGGATGAATGCTGAGGAACTGGCAGCCAATCCCCGCCTTAACCATTTCTTCGTCCAGAACCTCAACCAAAACCCGCTCCTGCCTTTGCCGGACTGCACTTTTGATGCGGTGCTGAACGCAGTTTCAGTGCAGTACCTGCAGCAGCCGGAAGAGGTGTTTGCCGAGGTATATCGCATCCTCAGGCCCCGGGGCCTTTTCATTGTCAGCTTCTCCAACCGCATGTTTTTCCAGAAGGCAATCCAGGCCTGGCGGGATAGCTCGGAAGCAGAGCGGGTGGAGCTGGTCAAGCGCTATTTTAAGTCGGTGCCGGGGTTCGAGATCGTCGAGGTGATCCAGCGGCCTGCTCCCCTGGGTTGGCTTGCCTTTTTGGCCGGTGGGGATCCCTTCTACGCCGTGGTTGGGCGGCGAACCGAGGCATGAGGCCATCCATCTCGCGTGTGGCGCCCTTAGATTTCTGGACTCCAACCTGCATGCGGCTGCAGTTCCCCGGCCCTGGGAGGCAGGTTGCTCCCTACCGAACAGCGGGGGTGAAGGGATCCCTGGGGCCAACTTCAGAAGGGGGCGGCAAAGGGATCTGCAGCTCCACCACTGTGCCGCTACCCAAGCGGCGGTTGCGCCAGGTGATGGTTGCCCCAATTAACTCGGCTCGGTAGCGCATGTTGAGCAATCCATGGCCGTGGCCAGGTTCCTGATCCACCCCACCGTTGAACTCCGGCATGCCCCGGCCATCGTCGATGATCTTCAGCTCCAGGTGAGTGTAGGGGGCTTTGGGATTGACAGAAGGCTCCTCTGCTCCGCTACCGGCTTGGATCTTGGGCTGAATAGTGATGTCGATGCGCCGTGCCCCTGCGTGTTTGACGATGTTGTTCAGCGCCTCCTGTACGATCCGAAAGATGTTGCTTTGGCAGGCGGGGCTGAGACGGGAGAGCAGGTCATCAGCGCGGTTGTCGAAGCGGGTGAGAAGCGGGTGAGGAGAACGCTGGGCCGCCCGTTCTAGAAGGCTGCGCAGAGCCGGGCCCAAGTTAAAAGCCCGCATGGCCAGCGGCTGCAGATCCTCGACGATCCCCCGCAACTCAGCCATGGTCTCCTGCAGTTGGACGCTCATGGCGCGTAGCTGAGCCTGACCGGCAGGGCTGAGGGTCGGATTGCTGGCGAGCTCCTGAATCTGACGAGACAGAGCTCCCAGATCCGCCAGGGTCTGATCGTGCAGATCGGCGGCCAGGCGACGACTTTCCGCCTCTCGCCCCTCGGTCAGTCCTTGCAAGGCTGCTGCCGTTGCCTCTTGACGGCGAACCTGCTCGTAGAAGGAGGCCCGCTGTAGCGCCACTGCCGCAATGTCCGCCAGCGCTTCCACCAAGTCCCTATCTGCAGGGGAAAATCCGGCGGCTTCGGGGGCAGCATCGGCAGCGGGAGGCTTCCGGCCTACCGTCGCCAGGGGCGGAATGGAGGCGCAGAGCACACCCGCGATCTGGTTGGCATCGGTAACTAGGGGTACACACAGTAGGGAGCGGATACCCTTCTGCAACAGCGTCTGGCGGGTGGGAGGAGGCAGCGGAAAGGTTTGAACATCGGGGATCAGCAGCGTGTCCAGATGGGTGTAGCAATTTACCCCGATGAGCTGGCTCAGCTCAGGGGGCAACGTCTGCCCCACCTGGCAGGGGATCCCCGGCTGACGGCGGTATTCCTGAAGAATGGCGAGGGGTTCTGAGGGTGGAGCGGCTGCAAGCTGTTGAGCGCTCGGCCCATAGCCGCTCCGCGGCGCCACCAAAGTACAGTGATCGACCTGCAAAGCTTCCGCCATGCCCTCCAGAGCAATCTCTACCACTTGGTGGGGATCATAGGTGCCGCTGAGGCGCTGGGCAACCTGGCGCAACAGGCTTTCCCGCTGGGCCGAGATGCGGGTTTGCTCGTAAAGTTGCGCTTGTTTGAGGGCGATCCCTGCCTGCTCAGCCACGGCTTCCGCCAACTCCAGATCCTCCGGCTGCCAGGGGGAAGGAGCCAGGGATCCGCCGCGAGGGTAGCGCAGCAGAGCAATCCCCCCCAACACTTCCTGTTGTCGCTGCGGATGGTCAGAGGCAAACAAAGGCACCCACAACAACCCGCTTCCCTGCCGCTGCGGCTTCAGGTTGTCCCAAGACTGGAGGTTCTGCGGCTCCGGCACCACCACCGGCTCCTTCAAGGTGGTCAACAGGCTGGCTGCCAAGCGCAACTTGGCCTGAACCGTTTCCGACAATTCCAGCGGGATCCCCGGCTCCGCCCAGGGCTGCTGGAGGGATCCCGTCAGCGGGGCATCCAGCAGGGGCTCCGTCCCGCTTACGCGCACGGCAGGGGTGAGCTCCGGTGCATAGATGCCCACAGGATGCAGCAGCTCCTGTTCCGGCTGCCAAAGGGCCAAGATACACACATCCGCCTGAAAAGCTGCACCAATCTGCTGGGTAATCGCGTGGAAGAGGGTGGTGGGCTCCAGGCTGGAGCGAATTGCCGCTGTGATCGAGTGCAACAGCGCCAGCCGTTCCGCCTGCCGATGGGCCCGCTCAAACAGGCTGGAACGAGTTAGGGCAATCGCCAGTTGGTAGGCCACCGAGCGCAACAGGTCAATCTCCTCCGGCTGCCAGGGGTGCGGTGTAGTTAGGTATACCCCCAGCAGCCCGATCATCCCCCCTGGCGCAGCAGCCAGGTCGGATCGGCCCGTCTGCGGATCCCTGCCGCCGGCCTCCCCCAGCCCTGCTCCCGCTGAGCCCACCGATTGCAACGGGATCAGCACCGCCGAGCGAGCCTGTAGCGCATGGAAAGCGGCCAGCCCTTGCGGCGGCAACAGATGTTCCTGATCCGGCAGCAAAGGCAGGGCTATTTGCACCACCTGTCCCTCCTGTAACCGCTCGCACAGCGAGCCAAAATCTTGGGTTCGGTAAACCTGCCCCAGTGACGGGGCCAGCCCAGGGCTTAGGGCCTCGTGGGTAACCTGAACCGTCTCCTGAGCCGGGTTGATACTGTAAAAACAGCAGCGGCTCAGCCCCTTCACCCCTTTCGATAGAAAAGCGTGCTGCAGCTCCCCAAGCGCAGTGCTGACGATTTGATCCCACTGCAGAAAGCGGTGAACGGTGCTGGTGATGCGGTTGAGCAACGCCTCCCGCACCGCCTGTCGGCGGCTGCGCTCCAGCAGCTTGGCGTTGATAATGGCGCTGGCCGTATAGGAACAAAGAAACTTCACTACTTCTATAAAGCTGGCCTCCAAGGGTGTCCAGCTCAGCAGAGCCAAAGCGCCCAGCCGCTCCTCCCCCCGGTTAATCGGGTAGGCGACAAAGCCCCGCAGGCCATTGGCCTTCACCCATTCCGGGGCAGGCATCCAGACCTCTTGATCCGGGTTGTTGCTCAAGAGGGGCAATCCTTGCTGAACCACACGCCCCATAGGGCTGTCATCCGGGTAGATTCGCTCAATTTGGGCGTGAGCAGGGCTGAGCAGGCCAGCATGGGCCACCGATCGAAAGCAACCCTCTTGCAGGTCGAAAAACCAGAGGCGAGCGGAGGCCACGCCCAGGCGGCTCACCATCTGCTGCACTAGGGTTTGAGCCAACTTGAGCAGGCCCTGCTCCCACACCTCCGGCTCTACTGCTTCTGAAGACTCTTGCGAAGAGAGCAGCACCAGTTCCTGAACAATTTGGTTGGCAGCCTGAAGCTGGATCAACAAAGTCGAATCCGGATCGACACAGCCGGGTAGCTTGGTAGCCCCGTACTCAGCGCTCCGCGCCGCTAGCACGAGGAGTACGGTGCGGAAAAGCCCGTTCGCGTTAGCGGGACGTAGTCCTTGAGCAACTTGAGTCGCTCGCCAATGTTATAGCTCTATCCTAAGCAAGCACCCACCCCGGTGAAAGACCCGGACAGTGCTGTCAGTCAACAAGTAAGCGGAACCTTGAGACTGGGTTCCAAGGAGCCGTCTAGGGGCGTCTCGACAGCGCCTTTGCGAGTCTGTCTGTGGACTGCGCAAGAGTTCCCCGACTAAAGCCGGGGGAGTGTCAAAAGCCTGCAAAGGCATAGCAGCAAGCAATAGAAAAAAAGTAGACTCCAACAGCCTGAGGTCAGGCAACCAATCGCTGCACCGCCTCCAGCCGCCCCAAAGCCCAACCCCGCCGCTGCAGCAGCGCAAAAGAGGCCATCAAATCCGGCCCCTGCAGCTCCCCTGTCAGGGCGGCCCGCAAGCTCTTTAGCAGCAGGCCCTTTTTCATCCCCTGGCTTTTGGCCACCTCTTCCACCAGCAGTTTTAAGCTGTCCGCAGAAACTGGCTGGGGCAGCTCAGCAGCAGCCAACGTGGCAGCCATGGCAGCCATCGCTTCTGCCACCCCCGGCAGGCGCAACTGTTCCAGAGCTGGCAACGAGTAGCTAAGGGGCTCTTGAAACAAAAAACGGCTGAGGGGAGGAGCCTCCGTCAGGCGGTCGATGCCCTCGGCGATTAGGCGGGCCACATCTTCCAGCCAAGTGGGATCCGGCACCGCTCCCAGGTCAAACCCCGCCGCCTGCCAAAAGGGGGTAAGTCGCTCCACCAATTCTGCCGGGGAGAGCTGCTTGATGTACTGGCTGTTGAGCCAGTTGAGCTTGTCCCAATCAAAACGAGCGGCAGCCCGGTTGACCCGGTCGAAGTCAAACATCGTAGCTGCCTTTTCCAACGAGAAAATCTCTTCCCCATCAGGGGGGGACCAACTCAACAAAGCCAGGTAATTGTTGAGGGCTTCCGGCAAGAAGCCCATCTGCTGAAACTCGGTTACCGAGGTTGCCCCATCCCGCTTGGAGAGCTTCTTCCCTTCTGGATTCAGGATCAGGGGAGAATGGGCAAATTGCGGCGGCTCGTGGCCCAGGGCGCGGTAGAGCAAGATCTGCTTGGGGGTGTTGCCAATGTGGTCTTCGCCACGGATGACGTGGGTGATGCCCATGTCGATGTCGTCGACCACCACTGCCAAGTTGTAGAGAGGGTAGCCATCCGCCCGGGCGATCACCATGTCCCCCCCCAAATCTTGGGTGTTCCAGGTGATGGGGCCGCGGATGAGATCCACCCACGACACCTCCATCGGCTCCTCGATCTTGAAGCGGATCACCGGCTGCCGCCCCTCGGCCTCGTAGGCCCGTCGCTGTTCCTCGGTGAGAAAACGGTGGCGGTTGTCGTAGCGGGGGGCTTTGCCGGCGGCCTTCTGGGCGGCGCGCATTGCTTCCAGCTCCGCCTCGCTGACATAGCAGCGGTAGGCCAGCCCCTGGTCCAAAAGCTGCTGCACCACCGCTTGGTAGCGCGCAATGCGGTTGGATTGGTAGATGGGCCCCTCATCCCAATCCAGTCCCAGCCAGGCTAGCCCTGCCAAGATGTTGCGGGTGTAGCGGGGGGAAGAGCGCTCGCGGTCGGTGTCTTCAATGCGCAAAATGAACTGGCCACCGTGGCGGCGAGCATAGAGCCAGTTAAACACTGCCGTCCGGGCGGTGCCAATGTGCAAATTTCCGGTTGGGCTGGGGGCAAGGCGAACGCGAACACTCACAGGCTTATGGATCCCAAGCAGAGCATCTTGATCCTAGTCGGCAAGGGGATCCCTTGTCATGTTGGGGGCTGCAACCGTTGCCAACCGAGGTCTTTCGGGTAGAATCCGCCTTAGCTGCTGGTCAAGAGGTAGGCTCCTTGGGGGTCAAGGTTGGTGGGCAACGCCCAGATTCTGCTTTCTCCGGTGTTGAGGAACAAACCACTGTAGCGTAGGAGGAACTACAGCACATGCGTCTAACCCTGGCAATTGTTCTGGGCTGTCTAGCCGGCGGGATCCCGGTTGGATCGGCTTTTGCCCAAATCACCTATCCCTCCTATCCGGTGGGGGAAGCCCTAGATCAAATCTTGCTGGATACGGGCAAGGAGGCCGACCCAGTCATTTTCCCTGAGGAAGTGGTGCGCTCCCAGGCCCAGCGAACCACTGCCTTCTTCACCACTTTGCTGAACCAGCGCACCAACATCCCCCCCTTGCGCTCGCTGGATTTGCCCAGCCCTTATCAAGCTTCGGTTCGCACCCAGGCTGGCTATTACCGCGTGACTCAGACAGAGCCTGTTTTGGACTCTGAACTCCTCCGCTAGGCAAGGCAGATGCCCAGCCTGCATTGTGTAGAACCTCTACAAATTCGCGTTTTCGGCCAGGGGGCGTCGGGCCGAGAGGCTAAGATCGGCTTGTAGCGTGTTCAGGCTACCTATGTCTGCCCGATCCAAAGTAGAGGCCCTCCCCAAGGGCAGGGATCCCCGCCAATTCACTGCAGCCGATGTGGCGGCCATTGCAGAGCGGCTGGAGCGCAACGAGTACCCTAACGTCTTCGACTGCCTGGAAGATTGGCACACGCTGCAGGCTATTGCTTTTTACTCTCCGGAGCTGGTGGCTCCCTACGCCCACTTGTTGGAGTGGGAAGTGGATGAGGACTAGATTTGCTCAGAAAGAATCCCCCCTCCTCAAGTAGAAGGGGGAGAGGAACTTCCATCTAACCCTTGTCTGCGAATAAGATAGCGCACTTCTTCGAGGAGAACGTTAAACCTCTGGTCATTCTCGATCTGACGCTGGTTGATGGCCTGGATGGCGCGTTCGTGCTCTTGTTGCAATGCAGTAAGAGTGATGAGAGCTTGAGTTACTTCCTCAGCCCATTCAGCCAAGTGTGCTAAATCTGAGCGGGTCTCGCGGACAACTTCCTGTAAGTCTCTCAAACCTTGCGCCTGGGCCATATTTTGCTCGTGGCTTTCTCGGATGGCCTGGCGCAACTGCTCGATTTCCCGACTGCGAGCAGCGTTTTGCTCGCTCAGCTCGGCGTGGCTTTCTCGGATGGCCTGGCGCAACTGCTCGATTTCCCGACTGCGAGCAGCGTTTTGCTCGCTCAGCTCGGCG
>NZ_JANSJN010000038.1:0-4823 GCF_047462555.1 Synechococcus sp. B60.1 | reverse complement strand
TGGCTTTCTCGGATGGCCTGGCGTAGCTCTTGGATCTCGCGGCTGTTGGCCGCAATCTGCTCGGCTGCCTGGGCTAGGAGTTGTTCTGCTCGATCTAAGCGGTCTTGGCTGTTCATTCTGAAACCCTCGGATACCCACTGGGGGAACTACAGACCCATCCCTGCCAGTGTGTCGATCACTTGCTCCAGGATCAGGGTGAGGTTGGGGTGGGAGGTTTCAAACAGGGCCAGCGCTTCCCCAATGCGAGCTTTCCGCCCTTGGTTTCGTGAGCTCTCGGTTGGGGATCCCAGCTCGGCCAGCACCGCCTCTACCTCCTGGCGAATGGTGGCGATGTGCTGCCGCTGCTTTTCATCCAAGCCAGGGGTTTTTTGCAACTCAACATCCAGGTCGTGCAGCAGTTGTCGCAGTTTCGATGCAGCCATTCTCAAAAAGACCTTATCAATTCACTCAATCAACAAATCGAGTTTTGACCACGCTGACTCAATCATACGTCCTGTGGGCAGGAGCGGAGATCGCTCTTTTGGAAGCGGCTAAGGCGGCAAAGGTTAACTTTTGCAGCCGGGGATCCCAGCCTTGGAGCAACTCCCATACGATGGGCAATAGCCTTGCTGTCTATCTCTATGTCTGAGCTGGCATTGGCCCTGCTGGGGGCAGTGGTTGCCGTTGCCCTGTTCCTGGGAATTTTTGTCTGGGAACAAAGACGCAGCCAGGAGCTGCTGCAGCGGTGGGCGGCAAAGCATGGCTACTCCATTCTGAGCCAGGAGGCGCGGTATTGGCGGCTGGGGCCTTTTTCCGGCAGCACTTCCAAGTATCAACGCGTGTTTTATGTGCGGATACGCAATCCGGGGGGGCAAGAACGCAGCGGCTGGGTGAGGTTAGGGAACTGGTGGCTGGGGCTTTTGTCAGATCAGGTGGAGGAACGGTGGAAGTAGGCTGGGGTTGAACGACTGAAGGGGGAAGCAATGGACAGGCTCAAGGGGTGGAAAAGGCTGAAGGGGGTGGCCTGGCTGGGCGTGGTACTGGCGCTGGCACTGTTGGGTTGGAACGCAATCGCTGGAGGCGGGGCAATGGCCAGTCCCGGTGAGGGATCCCGAACCTTGACGGTAACCGGCCAGGGATCTGTTGCGGTGGAAACCTCCATTGCCGTAATCCGGCTGGGGGTGGTGCTCCAAGGGGAGACAGCCCAAGCGGTACAGCAGCAGGTGGCCGAGCGCTCGGAGCGGCTGGTGAACCGCCTCAAAGAGCTGCAGGTGAGCGCCCTGCAGACCACCGGCATTTCTCTCTATCCGCAATACGACTACCAGCAGAGCCCACCCCGCCTGACCGGGGTACAGGGGCAAAACAGCCTGCAATTTGAAGTACCCATAGCCCGAGCCGGACAGGTGCTGGATGAAGCCGTGGCCGCCGGAGCCACCCAGGTGGAATCGGTCAGCTTCCGAGCGGATGAGGCCACCTTGCTGCAGGCGCGCAGCCGTGCCCTGACCCAGGCCGTGGAAGATGCCCAACGTCAAGCCAGCGATGTGTTGAGGGCCTTGAACCTGAGCATTCGTTCTGTGGAGGGCATCCAAATTCACAGCGAGGGCTCCATCGCGCCGCCAGTTCCTCTAGCAGGCATGGGTGGAGCGGAGTATGCTCGCCTACAGGCAGCCTCCACACCGGTGGAAGGAGGACAACAAGCCGTGCGCGCCCAAGTCACGCTTGAGATTCGTTTCTAGGTTCCTGGGGTGGCCATGAAGTCACGGCGAACCCTGCCTTCCCTCTCCCTGGGGCAGAGGAGGATTCCCCCTGGGGGCGTGAGGAGCAGTAGCGGGGAACGCCCAGAAGCATCTTCCTCGCGTTTAGAATGACTGCGAAACTTCAAAAATCTCAAAAAAATAACCCGGCAAAGTTAGGTAGTGGCTGCCAATCCCTACGTCTAGAATAACGATGGAAAACACGGGAAAGTTTGCTTTCCCGGATTTCCTTGTCATCTGGCTTTGGCTTACCCGTGGATCCCAATTTGGAGAACGCTGCTGCCACTGGTACGTCTGAAGGCCCTCAGGCGGGCTTGGGCGCTAGCAAAGGCGGAGCCAGCAGCTTGCGGGCCCATGTGCTGATCGTGGATGACAGTTACATGGTGGCAGAGATGTTGTCCAACTTTTTGGGTAAGCAGGGCTGTAGTATTTCTTATGCTTTGGATGGCTTGTCTGCCCTGGAGCAAATCCGCCGCCGGATCCCAGATCTCATCATCGCCGACTGGGTCATGCCCAATCTAAATGGCCTGGATCTATGCCGGCAGCTACGGCAATCACCCGAATATGCTTGGGTGTACTACATCCTCATGACCGCCCGCGAGGGCAACGACAGCATGGAGCGGGCGTTAGAAGCCGGAGCCGATGAGTTCCTCTCCAAGCCCTTTCAGGCGGCAGAGCTGCTGACGCGGGTGCGGGCAGGGCTGCGCATTGTGGAGAGCCGCCGCCAGCAATATCTGCTCCAGACTGGACAAAAACAAGTCTCATCTCCTTCTGGCTCGGTTGCTTTGGGCAATCGGCAGGATTTGGTTACTCGCTTGCCGTTGCGGGTGGCCCAAGCCCGTGCCCAATCAGATCCCCTCAGTTTGTTTGTGCTGCGCTTGGCCAACCTCAGTGCGCTGGGGCAAGGCCTAGAGGCCGGCGGTCGGGCTGCTCTTCTCAAGCTGTTTACGGATCGCTTGGCCCACAACTTGCGAGAGGGGGATGACCTCTTTTGCTACGACGAGGGGCAGTTTATTGTGGTGCTGCCGGGGAGCACTCTGGCTGCTGCCCAGATTGCCGCCGAGCGCTGCTGCCAGCGGTTGATCCAGGATCCCTTTGTGGTGAATGGGCGAGCGCTGCCGGTGCAGCTTCAATTTGGGGCGGCCACCCTCACAGATAAGGACGATCCCAAGGGGGTGGCCCTGGTGCGACGGGCTGCCCAAGCCCTGCGAGACAGCAAAAATGTCCACACTTCGGTGGTGACTGCACCTCATCCCATCCCGGTTTCCGATTGCAGTAGCGGGACGGCGTCCTCAGAGCTGCTGAAGCGTTTGCAACATCTAGAAAAAGAGAATGCCGAGCTACGCCAAGAGCTGGAAACTCGCCTCAGGCAGCTCGAGGAGTTGCGGCAACACAACCAGGATATCAGCCAAGGGGTGCGGGAGCCTAGGGCTGAGCGGTTTGAAGCTGGATCCCCCTCTCAGCAGCCCTTGGGGATCCGCCGGCGGAAACCGCGGCGGCGTCTGAAGCGTCAACTGGGCCGCGGAGGATGGCGACTGCGCCGGTAAGTCCAATCCCCAGAACCCGGCGGTGGGCTGGCCGCAGCAGAATAGGCAGGTGGGAGGTGGGAAGAACAGCCATGTTCAATTCTAGTCGGAGCCAATCCGCCATCTGGAAGCCAGCAAGAAGGTGGTTTCTCAACAACATCGAGCTGATCCTGACGGCGGTGGGGATAGGCGTAATCCTACTCAGCGGCTGGGTGGCCAGCCGCAGCGCTCTTTCCGTGGCGACGGCAACGGCGATCAGCGCCACCGTGGTGGGAGTTATCCACGGCATCCTGTTCTGGCTGTTGCGGCGGCGGCAACGCCGGGTGCGGCAGGAGGCGATCGGGCAAATTCGGGAAATGCTGGAGGATCTGGGCAAAAACCGGTTGCAAACCATCAAGATGAGCCTGTACCTGGTGCAGGTGCGCCAGCCAGATCAAGAAGAGCGCACCCGCCAAAGCTTTGACCGCGTCTACCAGATCCTGGGCGAGATGAGCAGTTTAATCGACCACATTTCCGAAGAATCCCTGGCCAGTTGGCGGCAGCGCTACCGGCAAACTTTAGATCGGGTGGAGTCGGAGTCTAACTAATCGGAGCTACAGGGCAGGGATCCCTTAGGAGCTGGGGTGGACAGACGGATTTCGGGAAGTACGCAATTGCTGGGCCTGATCGGGGATCCGGTGGCCCACAGCCTATCCCCGGCGATGCACAACGCTGCCTTGGCGGCCATGGGAGAAGACTACTGCTACGTGCCCTTTCCGGTGGCGGCAGAGCGCCTGGCAGTGGCGGTGGCCGGGCTGGCGGCCATCGGGGTGCGGGGGTTTAACGTCACCATTCCCCACAAGCAGGCGATTCTGCCTTTGCTCAGCCAGGTGGAAGCGCGGGCGGCAAAGGTGGGAGCAGTAAACACGGTCTACGCCTTGCCGGAGGGAGGCTGGGGCGGCACCAACACTGATATCGACGGCTTTGTTCAGCCTTTGCTGGGCCTGGAAAAGGGGATCCCCACCCTAATCCTGGGCTGTGGCGGGGCGGCGCGGGCGGCCATCCAGGGCTGTTTGGAGTTGGAGTTGGGGCCAGTACGGGTGGCCGGGCGATCCCCTGAGAAGTTACAGGCTTTGCAACAGACCTGGCCGCAGGTGGAAACGCTGAGCTGGGCCGAGCTGGAGCGCCACTTGCCCAAGACTTCCCTTGTGGTCAACACCACCCCCGTGGGCATGTACAAGCCGGGATCCACTGCTGAGCTGTCTCCCCTCAGCCGGGAGCAACTGCGCCTTCTGCCCGCCGGCGCCGTTGTCTACGATCTCATCTATGTACCGGATCCCACGCCGCTGCTGCGTATGGCCGCAGCGTTAGGCCACACCCCCATCAGTGGCCTGGAGATGCTGATCCACCAGGGGGCCAAGGCCCTCTCCCTCTGGCTGGGGGGCAAGCCTGTGCCGGTGGAGGTGATGCGGCAGGCGGCCCGGCAGCAGTTGGCCCAGATTGAGGTGGATAGGGCAAGGGATCCCAAGCCCCAGCTCTCCTCTCAAAGTTGAGCGCAATTGGCTGGGGGCGGGAACAATTGCCT
>NZ_JANSJN010000037.1:20048-22608 GCF_047462555.1 Synechococcus sp. B60.1 | reverse complement strand
TGCTGCAGCAAGAGTAGGGGCAGGGATCCCAGGGGCTGGCAAGTTTTGGGCACAATGGGGACTGGTGTGCTGTCTCGGGTTAGGAGATCGGGAGTTCCCATGCGCTACCGCCAGCTTGGCCACAGCCCTTTGCAGGTCTCGGAAATCTGTCTGGGCACCATGACCTTTGGACAGCAGAATACCTTGGCCGAGGCTTGGGAACAGCTCGATTACGCGGTGGAGCACGGGATTAACTTCATCGACACCGCCGAGATGTACCCAGTGCCGGCGCGGGCGGAAACCCAGGGAGCCACAGAACGCTACATCGGCGAGTGGCTACAACACCAGCCGCGGGAGCGCCTCATCATCGCCACCAAGATCACTGGCCCGGGGCGACCCTGGCACTGGATCCGCGGCGGGTCTCTCTCGATTAGCCGCAACAATCTTAAGCAGGCAGTGGCTGGTAGCCTCAAACGCCTGAAGACCGACTACATCGACCTCTACCAAATCCACTGGCCGGATCGCTATGTGCCCCTGTTTGGGGGGGTGGCCTATGATCCCAGCCAGGAGCGGCCCACCGTTCCCATTGCCGAGCAACTGCAGGGCTTGGCGGAACTGGTGCAGGAGGGCATGGTGCGCTACATCGGCCTGAGCAACGAAACCCCCTGGGGAGTCTGCAAGTTTTGCCACCTGGCTGAGCAGTTGGGCCTGCCCAAGGTGGTCTCGATTCAAAACGCCTATAGCCTCCTCAACCGCACGTTTGAGATGGGCCTGGCAGAGGTCTGCCGCCATGAGCAGGTGGGGCTGCTGGCCTACAGCCCCCTGGCCTTTGGGCTGCTGACGGGCAAATACCTGGGGGGCGCCAAGCCGCCGGGATCCCGTTTGACCCTGTTTGAGGGCTTTGGCCAGCGCTACCGCAAGCCCAATGTGGAAGAGGCCGTGGCCGCCTACGTACGCATTGCCCGCCAGCACGGCCTGACCCCTGCCCAGTTGGCTTTGGCCTTTGTGCGCAGCCGCTGGTTTGTCACCAGCACCATCCTCGGAGCCACCAACCTGGCCCAGCTCAAGGAAAACCTCAGTTGCCTGGAGGTGGAGCTGTCGCCTGAGATCCTGGCGGAGATTGAGGCGGTGCACCAGCGCTACCCCAATCCTGCACCCTAAGCAGGCGACAAAACAGCCCGCCAAGGAGAACTTTTTGAGAACTTTCCTCGTCTGGGGCTATGGCTTGGATAACTAGGTCCGAGCTGGCCCCTCTTGAACTCACAAACCTCCCAGGGGCTCTCCCAGCAGATCGTGAGGTGTGAACAATGCGCAACCTTTTCCTTTGGCAGGGTTGGAAGACGGTAGCTCTGGTGGTAGGCTGCAGCAGCTTGGTTTGGATGGGGGATCCCGCTTGGGCGCAACTTTCTGACATCAGCACCTACTGGGGCGCCCAGTACATCGCCGGCTTGAACGAGCGGCAGATCATCGGCGGGTTTCCAGACGGCACCTTTCGCCCCAATGAGTCGATTACCCGCGCCCAGTTTGCCGTTATCGTTACCAAAGCTTTTGGGCTGGATACCAACGTTCCCGTACGCTCCTTTGCCGATCCCATTCCCAGTTGGGCAGCTCCCTCTATTGGCGCGGCGGCAGCAGCAGGGTATGTTTCCGGCTTTCCCGACGGCACGTTCCGTCCCAACGAGGTCCTCACCCGTGCCCAGGCCATTACTGTCCTGACCCGCGCTGCCACCAACGGCAAGCTCCTCGAGGATCCAAGCCAAATTGACGCCATCCTGGCCGGGTTCAGCGATGCCAATTTGGTTCCCAACTTTGCCCGCGCCCCCATCGCGACAGCACTTCAAGAAGGGCTGTTGGTGCTCTACCCTGATCCCACCCGCTTGAATGCCCAGGCGGTGGCCACGCGGGGGGAAGTGGCGGCTCTTACCTACCAAGCGCTGGCCAAGGTGGGCCGGGTGCCCAGCCTAGACCCACCGGTGGGAGCTGCCATTCCCAGACCAGGGATCCCTACCGAGCTCCTTGCCCAGGTTACCCCCACCCCTGAGCCCCTGGCTACGCCGGACATCCCCGTGGAGCCGCTGGTGGAAACGCTGCCTACCGCGCCGGAAGTGAGAACTTTCTTGGCCCGCGAGGAGCTGGGATCCGTCAAACCGGGGGACACCCTGACGGTGTATTTGCTGGGATCCCCGGGGGCACAGGGGTCTTTTTCCATCCCCGGTATCGCCTACAACCTGCCGTTGCAGGAAACCCGCCCTGGCCAATACGAGGGCAGCTACACCTTCCGCAGCCAAGACCGGGCCTCGGAAGCGCCGGTGTTCGCCCGCCTGGAGCGGAATGGGCTGGTGACCTTGGTGCAATTGCCGGACAAAACCATCAGCATTGGGCAGGTGACCGACACCACCTTCCCCACCATCAGCGACCTGGCCCCGCCCAACGGAGCGGTGACCGACAACCCGCGCCCCGCCATCTCCGCCCGCTTTCAAGATGACCAGAGGATCGACCTCAATAGCTTTACCCTGCTGGTGAACAATGTAGATGTCACTGCCCAAGCCCAGCTCAGCCGCACCGGCTTTACCTATACCCC
>NZ_JANSJN010000037.1:18602-19948 GCF_047462555.1 Synechococcus sp. B60.1 | reverse complement strand
CCAGGCCTTCAACAGGTCTCAATAGTGTTTTAAGGGCCGCCGCCCCCTTAACCTCTACTAAATCTAGTGGGCACGAGCTGGTCAGGATGTTAAGCTACTGCCAGTTGTGACTGGACGGGATCCATGAGCTCAGCGTTGCAGCCGTTTTTGCCGTCGTGGCAAAGGGTTGGCTTCGGGTGGCTGGTGAGTGGGGTGGGGTGGGCGGCGGCGGCGGCTGCAGTTGCCGCCCAGCAGTTTGAGTTTACTCCTCAAGCTCCTCAGCCGAATCCCGTCCCCACCCTGCCGCTGCTGAGCGCTCCATCTTCCCCCAGCTCTGCCACCCCTGATCCCCTGCCACCGGTGCCTCAGGTGCCACAAATGCCGCTGGATCCCGCAGCTCCGGCTGTGGATCCGATCCCGGTGGTGCCCGTTCAAGCGGCCCCAGGTGGACAGGCTACGCCAGGCGAGGCCTATTCCTATCAACGGCGGCCCGACCTCAGTCCAGGGGGGAACCTGGCCGGGGCTGCGCGGGGCGAGCTGCCGGCGGGCACCCGTATTCCCCTCACGGTTTACCGCCCCCTTACTTTTCAGCCTTACCAGGCCATCAGCGCCAATCTGGAGGTTTCCGAGCCGGTGGTGGATCGCTTTGGCCAGGTGGTGATCCCGGCGGGGAGCGTGGTGTGGGGCACTCTTGAGCCGATCTACCGAGAACTCAAGTTTTCTGGTCAGGAGTCGGAGAGCGCCGATCCCCAAGAGCGGGTCGTCGGCAGCCGCTTTGTGGCTAACCGCCTCACCATTGGCTCTTCCACCTATCTCATTAGAGGCCAGTCTGCACCCCTCCAGGTCAGGTTGGATCGCAACGCCGACGTGGGCACAACTGTCGCCCGTGGGACGGGCTATGGGGCGGCGGGCGGATTGGCCTTGGGGGTACTCACGGGGGGATGGGGCTTTTTGCCCATCTTGGCCGGCAGCCTCGTGGGTGCAGCCGCCAGCACTACCAACATCGACCGGGTGGTGACGCTGCAGCCCAATACGCTGGTGGAGCTGGAACTCGCCGAGAGCCTGATCATCCAGTAGCCTTGACAAAAAGCAAGCAGGAGCGGGTCGGTAGAGTAGAGAAGATCCCCCCAAGTTTGCTCCATGGCCCTTTGGACCTACTTCGTGCCCCCGCTGGCCGGGCTGGTGATTGGCTACTTCACCAATGACATCGCCATCAAGATGCTCTTCCGGCCCTATCGCCCCTACCGGGTTTTCGGCTGGCGCATCCCCTTCACTCCCGGCTTGATCCCGCAGAACCAGCCCCGCCTGGCCAAGCAGATTGCCAAAACCATCATGGGATCCCTGCTCACGCCAGAGGAGCTGCACAA
>NZ_JANSJN010000037.1:0-18502 GCF_047462555.1 Synechococcus sp. B60.1 | reverse complement strand
AACCAACTGTTCGACCAGGTGCTCCTGGAGCTGCGCCTCAACGCTGAGCAAGCCCGGCAGCTCTCGGAGTGGATCCTGAAGCAGGCGCTGCCTCCCAAGGTGTTGCGGCAGAACCTGGTGGACTTTCTCACCGATCGCAACATCGAAGCTTTGGATGAAGAATTTCGCGAGCGGGCCACCGGCTCCTACTGGGTGGTGGCCAACTTGTTTGGCCTCAAAAACGCCCTACTGCGCCTGCGCACCTATTGCCTGGAGGAGCCGGAAGGGGCAGAAGCCATCTTGGAAGATCTGCTCAAAGACATCAACGCCCCCCGCCGCCTGACCGAGATCCTGCAGAACCTCTCCCTGCAAAACCTGCCGGTTTCCGCCGTACGTCAGTTGCGTCGTGCCCTCCGCGATGGGATCCAAGATTACCTGCGCAGCCAAGGGCCAGAGGTTATCAAGGGGCTGGGGGAGAGCATCGATTGGGAAAAAGTGGCCAGCCTGGTGTTGGGTCGCCTGCGCAACTCCAAGGCGTTGATCACCTCCATCGATCAGATCAGCGCCGACCTGGCTTTGATCCTGGAGCGCTACCTGGAGCGGGATCTGGAATCCTTGATGATGCAGGTGATCCCGGTGTTGAACTTGGATCAGGTGATTGCCGACAAAGTGAACGCCACTTCCCCCGCCCAGCTGGAGCAGGCCATCCAACAAATTGTGCGCCAAGAACTGCAGGCCATCGTCAACCTGGGGGGGCTGCTGGGTTTTTTGGTGGGCTGTGTGCAGGTGCTGTTTTTGCTGAGGTGACAGCCCCCTTCCCCAGAAAACGGGAGCTTGGATGGGAGTTTTCGCTTCGGTTATGATATTAGAATGCGGTTAACAATTCTCCACACTTCCGATCTCCACGCCAACCTGCACCCTTGGAACTACTTTACCGGGAGCCCCGCAGAGCACGGCCTGGCCAAGCTGGCCACTCTGATCAAGCGCGTGCGAGCAGCCAGCGAGGATCCCGTCCTGCTAGTTGACAGCGGCGACACCATTCAAGGATCCCCCTTGGGCACCTACTATGCCCAGGTGGAGCGGGTCTCCCCCCATCCTGTGGCTCACGCCCTCAACGCCCTCGGCTACGACGCCTTCACGCCGGGCAACCACGACTTTAACTTTGGGCCCCAGGTTCTGCAGGATTTTGTGAGCGATCTCCGCTGTCCCACCCTCTGCGCCAACATCCTCCGCCAAAATGGGGATCCCCTGTTTCGGCCTTATCTAATCCGAGAAGTGGCCGGGATCCGCGTCGGCCTGCTGGGGCTGACCACCCCCCGCATCGACACCTGGGAGCGGCCCGACTACATCGCGGGGCTGCGCTTTGCCCCTCTGCTGGAAACTGCCCAGCACTACCTGTCGCTGTTGCGGCCCCAGGTGGACGTGTTGGTGCTGATTCTGCACAGCGGCCCCAGCCAATTGCCCCCTTTGCGCACCCCAGAGCACTGGCACAACCCAGATCGCTCCGGCTGGATCAGCAACAAAAGCCTGAGGGGGGAAAACGAGCTGCTGGCCCTGGCAGAGCTGGAGGGCATCGACGTCATCCTCTCCGGCCATACCCACCAGACCATTGCCGGCCTGGGGGGAGCCAAGGCCCTGGTGGTGCAGCCCGGCTACTGGGGCAGCCACCTTTCCCACGTGTCTTTGGAGCTGGAGCGCCACGGCGGACGCTGGCAAGTTGTCGGGAAAACCGCCCAGTTGCTGGCTGCAGAAGGGATCCCGGCCGATCCGCAACTGTTGGCCCTCACCGAGCCCTACCACCAAGCTACCTTGCGCTACATCCGCCAGCCCATTGGCCACGCCCGTTGTGCCTACCGCGGTGGGCTGGCAGCCCGGTTGGGGGCCAATCCCCTAGCAGAGCTCCTGCATCAGGCCCAATTGCAGGCGGTACGGGAGGCCGGCCTCTCGGCGGAGCTCTCCCTGGTCAACATCTGCAGCAGTGCCGGCCTGGCAGCGGGCCCCGTCTTTTTGCAAGACGCCTACAGCCTCACCGTTTACGACAACACCCTCTGCATCTTGGAGATCACCGGCGACATCTTGCGACGCGCTCTTGAGCAGACGGCTGGGTATTTTCGCCAATTGGATCCCGAGCATCTCCCGGCGGATCCCGCCGCTGTCGTCGCCCCCGAAGCCCGCGGCTACACCTTCGACCTCTACCACGGCATCGACTACTGCTTCGATCTCACCCGCCCCGTAGGCGAGCGCTTGGTGACCTTACAATTTCGCGGCCAACCGGTGCAGCCGGATCAGACCTTTCGCCTGGCCATCAACCACTACCGCGCCGGCGGTGGGGGGGGCTACAGCATGTTCCAAGAAGCCCAAACCCTCTGGATCTCCGCCGACAGTATCCGCGACTTTCTCGCCCGCCACATTCACACCCATTCCCCCATCCAGCCCATCTACAGCCACAACTGGCACCTCATTCCCAACTTGGCCGAGATCTACTTTCCCCAGTGTTTGGGCCAGCCTCAGGACAGCTTGCTGGTAGGCTAGAACAACAGGAACCTTAACTGGCTGGTAGAGGAGTCGGTAGAATACGATCAGCACAGAGCCCAGTTTGGCTAATGGCGGCGATGGTTTTGAGACTGCCAAACTGTGGGCACCCGACGTTGCTGCTTATTGCTCACGCTTGTCGACATAACCCATGACTGCTGAAGAAAAGCAACCGATGCCCCCAGAAGATACCTATCCTGAACTCCAGGAAGAGGAAATCGACGTGGAGGCAGAGCTGGAGAAGCTGATTCTGGAAGACCGTGAAGCGGAAGCTGGCACCTCCTCCGGCGAAGCCAGCGCTGAGGCTTCTCAAGATCTCAGCGAAACCTTAAAGCAGCTCCAGCAGGAGTTGGAAATAACGCGCCAGCAACTGAAAGAGAAGGAAGAGTCCTACATACGCCTCTACGCCGATTTTGAGAACTACCGACGGCGTACCCAGCGGGAAAAAGAGGAGTTCAGCCAAAAAGAACGGCAGAAATTTGTGCTGGAGATCCTGCCTGTTGTGGATAGCTTTGAGCGGGCGCAGCAGCAGTTGAAGCTGGAGACCGACCGCGAGCGGGAGCTGCACAACAGCTATCAAAGCGTCTATCGCTTGCTAGTGGAATGCTTGAAAAAGATGGGCGTATCCCGCATGAAATCGGTAGGCCAGCCCTTCGATCCCAACCTGCACGAGGCCATAGCCCGCCAGCCCAGCAGCGAGTACCCCGAAGATGTGGTGGTCGTTGAATATCAACCGGGCTACAAGCTGGGGGACTTGGTGATTCGCCATGCCATGGTGGCTGTCTCGTCGGGCAGCCCAAACCCTGAGCCTTCCTCCCCAAGCACAACGGCTGATGCCGAGACTGGCCCCGAAAGTACTCCTACCTCTCCCCAAAACCCTCCAAACCCTTAGCAAAACTGCTCTCTCGAACCTTGACAAGCAGAGCCTATCCATCCCCAGAAAGGCTACAGTAAAGCTACGGAGGCGGAAGCGCTGCCTGAAGGTTTCTGCGGGATTCTGGGCAGAATGCTCTTAATAAGTTGAGATCCGTGGCATCCGTCTTGGGTTGGGATTTGACGCACGGGGAGAGAGCGGTATGGGCAAAGTCATCGGGATTGACCTGGGAACCACCAACAGTTGTGTGGCGGTTTTGGAAGGGGGGCAGCCTGTGGTGATCACCAATGCCGAAGGAGGGCGCACCACCCCCAGCATCGTCGGCTTTGCCAAGAACAATGTCCGCCTGGTGGGTCAACTGGCCAAGCGTCAGGCGGTTACCAACGCGGAAAATACCATCTTCAGCATCAAACGCTTCATCGGCCGCACCTTTGCCGAAACCGAAGAAGAACGGAAGCGAGTTCCCTACAAAGTCATCCCCGGCCGGGACAACATGGTGGAGGTGGTGGTGCAGGATCGCGCCTACACACCCCAGGAGATCTCCGCCATGATTCTGCAAAAGCTGAAGGCCGATGCGGAGGCTTATCTGGGGGAGCCGGTGACCCAGGCCGTGATCACCGTTCCCGCCTACTTTACCGATGCCCAGCGCCAGGCCACCAAAGACGCGGGCACCATTGCCGGACTGGAGGTATTGCGCATCATCAACGAACCGACGGCGGCCGCCCTGGCCTACGGGCTGGACAAACAAGATCAAGATCTGCGCATCTTGGTTTTCGACCTGGGTGGCGGCACCTTCGACGTCTCGGTGCTGCAACTGGGCAGCGGCGTGTTCGAGGTGCAAGCCACCGCCGGCAACAACCATCTGGGCGGCGATGACTTTGATCAGAGAATTGTCGATTGGCTCAACCGCCAGTTTTTGGAGACGGAAGGGATCGATCTTTCCCGGGATCGCATGGCCTTGCAGCGGATGCGGGAGGCGGCCGAGAAGGCCAAAATTGAGCTGTCCAGCACCCAGGTTACGCTCATCAACCTGCCCTTTATCACCGCCGACGACTCCGGGCCCAAACACCTGGAAGTGGAGCTGACCCGCGCCAAGTTTGAGGAGTTGGTGCGGGATCTGGTGGAAGCTACTGTCGAGCCCACCGAGCAAGCCTTGCGGGATGCCGGCCTCTCCCCTGAGGATATCGACCGCGTGCTGCTGGTGGGTGGCTCTACCCGCATTCCCGCTGTTCAGGAGAAGATTCGGCAAATCTTCAAAAAAAACCCGGATCGCTCCGTCAACCCCGACGAGGCCGTAGCCCTTGGCGCGGCCATCCAAGCAGGGGTGGTTGGCGGAGAAGTGAAAGACCTGCTGCTACTGGACGTGATTCCCCTCTCCATTGGTGTGGAGACCCTGGGCGGGGTATTCACCCGCATCATTGAGCGCAACACCACCATTCCCACCAGCAAAACTCAGATCTTCTCTACGGCCACCGACGGCCAGAGCGTGGTGGAGATTCACGTTTTGCAGGGGGAGCGGGCCATGGCCAAGGACAACAAGACCTTGGGCCGCTTTCAACTGACCGGGATCCCGCCAGCTCCCCGGGGGGTGCCCCAGATCGAAGTCTCCTTTGATATCGATGCCAACGGCATTCTGAAGGTCTCGGCCCGCGAGAAGGGGACGGGGATCGAGCAGAGCATCAAGATCACCAACAACGGCGGCTTGAGCAGCAGCGAGATCGAGCGGATGCGTCGGGAAGCCGAGGCCTACGCCGAAGAAGATCAGCGCCGGCGGCAGTTGGTGGAGGCCCGCAACCAGTCGGACAGCCTGCTCTACAACTACGAGAAGACCCTGCAGGAGCACGGCAGTCGCCTTAGCGAGATCCGCCTCCAGCGGGGGGCGCAGGCGGCGGGCACATTGAGGGCGCTGCTGGCAGATGATAACGTAGACTTAGCAACTTTACGGAACGCAATGGAAGAGCTGCGGGCTGTACTCCTGGAGATGGGGAGTGAGATCTATGGCACCCGCTGAGAATGCTCGGCGAAGGCTTTTGTTCAGCTCTGGGGCAGGGCAGGGGGCGTTGCCTGGGCCATTCGTTAAGCTGTGTTTCCGGCGTCATTCCATCCTTGTTCTCTGAAGCGCTTCTATGGCTCGTGACTACTACGAAATCTTGGGGGTTAGCCGTGATAGCTCCAAGGAAGAGATTAAGCGCGCCTATCGTCGGCTGGCCCGCAAGTATCACCCTGACGTCAACAAAGAGCCAGGGGCTGAGGATCGCTTCAAGGAAATCAACCGCGCCTATGAGGTGCTCTCCGATGACGAGCTGAGGGCTCGCTACGATCGCTATGGCGAGGCAGGGCTAAGCGGAGCAGCAGCAGCCAGCGGGTTCCAGGATTTTGCCGGAATCGGTGGCTTCGCTGACCTTTTCGAGAGCTTCTTCACCAACTTTGCGGGAGGGGGAGTTGGCTACAGCCGCAGCCGCCAGGGGCCGGTACGCGGGGATGACCTGCGCTTTGACCTAAAATTGGAGTTTCTTGAGGCCATCTTTGGGGGCGAAAAGCAAATTCGCATCAGCCACTTGGAGGTCTGCCCGGTCTGTGGGGGCAGCGGGGCTAAGCCCGGCACAAATGTGAAAGTTTGCCCCACCTGTGGTGGTGCTGGTCAGGTGCGGCGGGCCACCCGCACGCCCTTTGGCAATTTTACCCAGGTCTCGATCTGTCCCACCTGCGGCGGTGCCGGCCAGGTGCTGGAAGAGCCCTGCTATAACTGCAATGGGGAGGGGCTGGTCCAGACCACCAAGAAGCTGCGCATCAACATCCCTGCCGGCGTGGATAGCGGCACCCGTCTGCGGGTCTCTGGCGAGGGGGACGCCGGTCGGCGCGGTGGCCCACCGGGAGATCTCTACGTCTACCTGTTTGTGGAGCCAGATCCCGACTTCCAGCGAGATGGCCTTACCATTCTCTCGGAGGTACGGGTGAGCTATTTGCAGGCCATTTTGGGGGCTAAAGTCTCAGTGCCCACGGTGGACTCGAAGGCGGGCCTGGAGGAAGAGGTGGAGCTGACCATTCCGGCGGGTTCCCAGCCGGGTACGGTGTTAACTCTGGAGGGCAAGGGGGTACCTCGCCTTGGCAATCCGATGTTGCGGGGCGACCACAAAATCACCCTGGTAGTGGAGATTCCCACCCGCATCAGCCCTGAAGAGCGGGAACTGCTCCTGCGCCTGGCCGAGTTGCATGGGGAACGCATCAACAAGCGGGACGGTTTCTTGGGCGGGCTGTTGCGGGGGCTGGCCCAAATGCCCGGCAACCGAGAGCGAGAAGAAGAATGACGGCGGAGGCAATTCCCCCCCAGGAGGTGAAGCTGGTTCTGGATCAACGCGGGATCCCTTGCCCGCTTAACTATGTGCGGGCCAAGCTGCGCCTGGAACGCATGGCCCCGGGGGAGCTTTTGGAGCTGTGGCTGGATGCGGGGGAGCCGCTGGAGCAGGTGCCCAATAGCTTGGCGATGGCCGGCCATCGCATCGAAGGCCAACAAGCTGCGCCGGAGGGGCATCACATCCTCTGGGTGCGCCGCGGGGACTCGGCATGAGCCACCTGAGCTGGGATGGAGCGGGACAGGCCGCCGGAGAGGGGGGTCAGGGATCCGCCTGCACCGGCTGGGTGCGCGCCGCCCAGGCTAACTTTTATCGCGTGCGCATCGATCCTGAGCTAGCTGCCCTTTTTCCTGAGATCGAGGCGCATTTCCCGGCCCAAAAGCCGATGCCGGCTGAGCTTCTCTGCACTGCTCGGGCCAAGCTGAAAAAGATGGGGCAGCAGGTGATGGTGGGGGACTGGGTGGAGGTTAGCTTGCCGCCGGTTGCCGACTCTCTCTGGCCGGAGCGGGGGGCAATTGAGGCCATTCTGCCGCGGCGAACTCAGTTGCCTCGACCGGCCATCGCCAACATAACCCAAGTCTTGGTGGTGGTGGCTCTAGTGGATCCGGAGCCCGAGCCCAATGCCCTCAGCCGTCTGCTGGTACAGGCTGAGGCCAGCCACCTGCGGGTTCAGGTGGTGTTCAACAAGTGCGATTGTGTAGAGGCGGCGGTGGCAGAGAGCTGGCGACAGCGTCTGCAGCGGTGGGGGTATGAGCCTCTATTGGTCAGTGCCCTTACTGAGGCAGGGATCTCCGAGCTGCGCCGCCGCTGTCGGGATCAGATTTCGGTGGTGGCCGGCCCCTCAGGGGTGGGCAAATCCAGCTTGCTCAATCGGCTGCTGCCGGAGGCGCGGCTGGCCACCCAGGCAGTATCGGAGAAGTTGCGCCAGGGGCGGCACACCACCCGCCACATAGAGCTGTTTCCCTTGCCGGAGGGCGGTTGGATTGCCGATTCGCCCGGCTTCAATGCCGGCGAAGGGATCCCACCCGTTGCACCTTTGCAGCTAGCTGGCTGCTTTCCCGAAGTCAGGGAGCGGCTGGGCACCTGTCAGTTTCGCGATTGCTTGCACGATCGGGAGCCGGGCTGTGGGCTGCGGGAGCTGGACTGGGAGCGGCGAGCGTTCTACTTGCAGCTTTTACACGAACTTCAGGAGGCGCAATCGATGGATTCCGCCCCCCCTCGCCAGGACGCCTACCCTATCTTCTCCAAGCATTACGGGGAAAAGAGCAGCCGAGGCCTTCTCCCGCGGCATCGACCCTCTTCTCGAAAGCAGGGCCGCCAGACCCTGTCCGATCCCGAGCTCGGCCAGCAGAACGGTTGAATCTGGACATAGCTTTTCTTGGGAGCTGTTGCCGACGGCCGGGTTTTTGGCAGCGGTTGATCGCCCCAGCCGCTTGCCTCATGATGGTAGTACCTCGCAGGCCATGCTTTTCAGAAAAGCCATCGTGAAGGGCCTCAGAGGAGCCTTCCTAGTAGTTTTAGATACATGCACCTCCGCTGGGCAGCTCCCTATGGCAGTCTCGGATCCCCTTCGCCTTGTCGTGCAAGAAGTGCAGCGGGACGGGTACGCAGACCGGGTGAAAAAGTTGGTTTACTTCACCTGCACCCGCAGTTGGGAAAGCAATGCCAGCAAGCTGAACGAGGAGGAATTGAAGGCGCTGTTGGAGCAGCTCTGCCGAGAGCACGCCACGCTTGAGGCTCTGGGCCAGTGTTTTCGCAACGCCATCAACCAGATCAACAAGAAGGCTGAATACGCCCGCGTCGCCAAAATGCTCCTGAGCAAGCTCCAGCCCCTCTACCAACAGTCTCAATCGGAGCCCGGCAGCCCTCTGACTGCTTCAGTCGGAGATCTGCCCGCTTGGGTGGCGCCTGCGCCCAGCTTACCTCTGGGATACGGTGGCCTACAACTGCACAAGCAAGACTACGACCCGTTCGAGTTGCGGGCAGGGGTGATGCAGCAGACAAGTCCCTTGCGGGCCAAGCTGGTTTTGTTCACAGCTTTGCACCACAAGCTAGAGCCCACTGTGCAAGGGTTGGCGGCCCTACGGCGCTACAGTCTCGACGAGCTGCTCAGAGCCCTTTACGACGCCTGCAACTCCCCGCAGGAGCTGGAAGCGCGGCTGCAACAGGCGGTGCAGCAGCTCCAGGAACCGGAGCAGGATAGCCAAGCAGCTAACGCCGTGCTGCAGATGCTGCAGCCCCTCTACGTTTACGTGTCCCAAGAAACGATGGCTGGTGGGGGGTTAGCTGCCGAGAGCTGTGCCGCCGATCTCGATTGGCTCAATGGGGAAAATGCCGTCGGCACCGGCGGGACGGAGTCCAGTCACATCACCTGGCTGGAGTCCGAAATTCCGAACGATGGGAAAGCAATAGCCGAGCCCCCTGCTTTTTCTGCCCCTGCCGTCCTGGCGCCAGAGCTTCCAGAACCCTGCCGCCAACTGCTGCATCGTAGCGCTGGATCCCTGATGGCCACCATCGAGAACACCCTGAGCGAGTTGGGCAACGCCCTGGATGAGGGGCTGCAGGACGAGGATCCGGCCCAATACCTGAGCCTCAAACACCAGGTGCTGCGCGGCCTTCTGAAAGACGTAGAGGGATCCGCTGCCCTGTTCAGAGGGATCCTGAGTAAGCTGGAGCAATCGGAGTGGAGTTTGCTGCGGCCCGCTGGCAGTGGGGGACAGCCAGGAGAGATGGCCGAGATGCCGCTTCAGGTGGGGGATCCCTATGCCGCTCTGCGGCAGGTGCTGGCCACCAGCGAGCTGGCCCGCCAAAAGCCCCAGTTGGAGCAGGAAGTGATGCGCTTGGTGCGGCGCAGCATTGGCGCGATCAAAACCGCCATTGAAAATGCCCTGAGCGAGCTGGGCCAGGCATTGGACGAACAGTTCCAGAGCCGTCCCCTAGAAGAAGCCTTGGTTTTCAAATACCAGACGTTGCGCACCTTTTTGCAGGAAGTGGAGGAGATCTCTACGAAATTTGCGGCTCTGTTGGAACGTATGGAAGAGGCAGAGCGCCGTCTGTTCGGGCTGGTTTGAGGGCCAAACCCCCTGTTGGGGATCCCGTCTAGCACTCATAGCCATCGACTTCGGATTCCATACCCTGTCGCCAATGCGCCGCTCTAACTCCCCTCTCCCAAAAGGAGAGGGGCTGGGGTGAGGGCGGCGCAGAGCGGTAGGGAAACATCGTGATTTTCTTCTAGAATGTCCACCAGTTCAGATCCCCCCTCTCTGCCTATGGATGCCAAGGAGCTGCTCCGCCTCTACCGGGCAGGACGCACTAACTTTGCGGGCGAAAACCTAGCCGCCCTGGATCTAAGCCGGGCCGATTTAATCGGGGTGGATCTCTCACAAGCCGACCTGCACAGCGCCAATTTGATCTTTGCTTTTCTGGGGCGGGCCAAGCTGCAGAAGGCCAACCTCGTTGGAGCTAACCTTGGGGGGGCCAACCTCAGCCAGGCGGACTTGAGCGAGGCGGATCTCAGAGATGCCCAGTTGCACGGCGCCACTTTGCAGGGGGCAGATTTGCATGGGGCCAACCTGACCCTGGCCCTGCTGCTGGATGCCAATCTGCTGGATGCGGATCTGCGCTGGGCTAACCTCACCAGCGCCAACTTGGGGGGGGCTTGCCTGCGGGGGGCCAACTTGCGATTCGAGAGCCGTCGGGGAGCGGTGTTGCGCAACGCCAATCTCAGCCGCGCCGACCTGAGCGGGGCCAACCTGGCGGGAGCAGATTTGACGCGAGCTGACCTGAGCGGGGCCAATCTCAAAGAGGCCAGTTTAATTGGAGCCCACTTACAGGGAGCCAACCTGCAGCGAGCCTGTTTGCGCGGGGCCATCCTCAGCAACGCCGACCTGAGAAGGGCTTCCTTTTTGGGCGCAGACCTCCAGGGGGTGCAGATGGGGCGGGCCAATTTGAAGGAAGCTATGCTCAGCCAGGTCAACTTGACGGAGGCCAACCTCAGCGAGGCGGATCTGGCGGGAGCAGATCTTTCCGCCGCCTGCCTGCGCTCGGCCAAGCTGGCGCGGACGGATCTGAGTCGGGCCAACCTAGCCGGGGCCGATCTGAAATCAGCGAGCCTGGTGGATGCCTATCTGGGCCGCACCAACCTGGAAAATGCCGATCTCCGCGGGGCCATCCTCACCCGCGCCGACCTCAGCACGGCCAACCTCGTGGGAGCCAACCTGCGCGGGGCAACCCTGCCGGATGGACGGATTGGGTGAGCAAGGCGGGGATCCGCCCTGGAGAAGGTGAGGTTTTCCGCTGTCCTGGGAGCACCACAACCGCTAGCCTACAGGGGAAGGGTGGGATCAAAGGGATCCGTGAACAGCCGCCGATTTCTGTCCTTGATGGAAGCCTTGTGGGCTGCTCTACCCTTGCCAGAATGGTTGCCGGGGGCGGGGGAGCGCTCTTGGCAGCAGACGGTGGCAGCCCTGCTCCAGCTATGGCAAGAGGTGGGACAGTTTGGAGTGGTGATCGGGGGGCCAGTCTCCTGGTGGCCCCCTTGGGTGGTGCGGGATCCCTTGCCCCAACTGCCCCTGCCCATGGATGCGCTGCATCCTCCCCGCCGTTCTTGGGAGCCGGCACGGGAAACCCCCTGGTTGTTCAGCCCGGATTTTTCCCCTGAGTCAATCCTCACCCCTGGGCAGACGGTGATCCCTCTGCTGCCGCGGGATCCACTGGTGGAGGAGCCTTTTCTGTTGCTGCTCACCCCTGTTTTTTCGGCAGTAGCCGCCCAGGGTTACCATCCCCACACCCGGCAAAGGGGGATGATGGTATCTTTCGAGCCGGAGGTGATCCGACGAGCCTGGCAGAGCCTGGAGCAACGGGTTCAACAGGGCAGGCCAGACCGGCTCGCCGCTTGGCAGGAGTTGGCTCGCCGCTATCCCCTGATGAAGCCGCATGTACGGGTGTTGGCCCGCTTCAGCAGCTTCCTTCTGCTGGGTAACCTGGCCGAGTTTGGATCCCCACCCGCCTGCCTGCCCCCTGCCAGGGCAGAACAGGAGGCTGCCCCTGCGCCTCCACCGCCACCAGCAGCAAGGCAGATCCCGGCTTCTTCATCTTCCGCTTCCTCGCCAGCGCCTGCGCCTCCCGCCCACCGCCGCTCCTCCGCTCCCCAAGCCGAGCCAGAGCAAGTCAGCAGCCTCTCGGAGGCGGAGTTGTTGCGGGCTCTCATCCACGAGATCCAGACGCCCCTCAGCACCATCCGCACCTTGGTCAGCCTCATCCTGAAGCGGCGCGACCTGCCACCGCGGGTGCGGGAATACGTGGAGAAGATCGACCGCGAGTGTACTGAGCAGATCAACCGTTTCGGTCTGTTTTTCCAGGCCACAGAAACGGTCATGTCCGCTGCCACGCCAGGCGAGGGACGTCGGTTGCAACTGGAGCCGATTGCGCTGGTGGACTTGGTGCGGCAAAACCTGCCCCGCTGGCAGGAACAGGTGGAACGGCGGGGATCCCACCTGGAGCTGGAGATCCCTGATGAGCTGCCCGATGTAGTTAGCGATCCCAAGGCGCTGGAGGCGGTGCTGTTCGGGATGATCGACCGTCTTGCCCGCAGCACCCCTGCCGGCAGCCACATTCGCGCCCAATTGGTTAGCGCTGGCGAGCTGGTTAAGCTGCAGTTTCAGGTGAACACCCCAGAGGGGAGCGACAGCCCCAGCTCGGAACTCAAGTCCCCTCAAGCAATTGGCCAGTTGTTGGTGGTACAGCCAGATACAGGCGCCGTTAGCCTCAGCCTGGCAGTTACCCAAACCCTGTTCCGCGCCTTGGGGGGCTACCTCACTGTGCGCCACCGCGCCCATCGGGGGGAAATCCTCAACATCTACCTACCTCGCCAGCTCTAGTCCGCCGGCCTGGAGCCGGTCTGAAGTGGCAAATCCCAGGGAGGATGGGGCTAGGATCGATTTGCTTGCTCCAGGAGAGTTGAGAGAGGGGATCCATGCCGAGAGCGAAAAAAGTTGCCGAACCTCACCCAGAGCCTGAGCCCGTCTGTGGGGGCGGGGATCCCAGGCCTGGCGGGGGGATCACCCTATCTGCCCAGCAGCTCTCCACCTTGCTCCACGAGATGCGCAATCCTCTAACTGCCCTGAGCACGTTGGCCAAGTTGTTGCAAAAGCGTCTGCCCCCCGACGATCGCAACCATTGGATTGGCCTCAGCATTGAGCAAGAGTGCAGGCATCTGCAGGATCTGCTGGCGGAGCTCGAGCGCTTGGACGGGATCCCAGCCCCTCTCCACCTGCGGCCACTTGCCTTGGCCGACCTGCTCCGGGAGTGGATCCCCATCTATCAGGCTCTGGCGGAAGCACAGGGACATCGCTTTCAGGCCGTTCTTCCCCCTTCCCTGCCGCCGGTACAGGCGGATCCCCGCGCCCTGCGCCAGGTGTTGGATAACTTAATCGACAACGCCTGCAAGTACACCCCGCCCCCCGGCGACATCCAGCTCAGGGTGGAGGTCAAGCTCACCGAGGAAGCGAGAGGCTCAAGCGCCTCCTCTCGCCAAGAGGTGTGGATCGCCGTCTGTGATAACGGCCCCGGCATCCATCCCGAGAACCTGGAGCGGATCTTCGATCCGTTTTTTCGCGCTGATCTCACCAAGCCTGGGCAGGGGCTGGGGTTGGCCATTAGCCGCGACTTAGCCACCCAAATGGGAGGAGATCTCCAGGTGGAAAGCTCCCCCCAGGGCTCCTGCTTCCGCCTCAGATTGCCCACGGCCCAGTAGGGCTTGAAAATGTGAGCAGGGATGTTTCTCCCAGCCAAAATCTTGAAGCTATCCAGGAGCTGCCCAATGGCCCCCTCCGCTCAAGCCAAATTGGAACCTGCCTCGGCACGGGCCCGCATTTTGTTGGTAGATGACGAGCCAGGCTTGCGGGAAGCAGTGCAAGCCTACCTAGAAGACAGCGGCTTTGAGGTGATCCCGGCTGCCAATGCCCAGCAGGCTCTGCAACTGCTCAGCACGGCCCAGCCCCAGCTAATTATCTCCGACATCATGATGCCGGGCATGGACGGCTACCAATTTTTGGCGCAATTGCGAAAACTCGAGCCCTACAGCCATCTGCCGGTGGTGTTCCTCACCGCTAAAGGGATGACCGCCGACCGCATTCAGGGCTACCGGGCCGGCGTCGATGCCTACTTGCCCAAGCCCTTCGATCCGGAAGAGCTGGTGGCCATTGTCTCCAATCTCATTGAGCGCTCGCGCGCGGCCAGCCCTTCGGAGGTGGTGGCCCGCGAGCTGGCCTCGATTCGCGCCCTGCTGTCGGAGCGAACTCTCCCCCCGACCAGTCCCTCTCAGCCCCCCACCTCAACTCCTTTACCCCCACCGATTAAGGTGGAGCTGACGCCGCGGGAACAGCAGGTGTTGGAGAAGGTAGCAGAAGGTCTGATGAACAAAGAAATTGCCAAACAACTGCAAACCAGCGTGCGCAACGTGGAAAAATACGTCACCCGCCTCCTCAACAAGACGGGCACCAGCAGCCGCACCGAGCTGGTGCGCTATGCCCTCACCTACGGCCTGATCCGGTTGTAGCCCTCACCCCCCCCCTCTCCCTCTGGGGGAGGGGAGAAGGAGCTTACGGCTGTGGCTGGGGCGGCACGGTAACCAGCAGCTCCAGCCCAAAAGCATGCTCCCCGGCGGGGTAGCTGGTGATCCCTATCCCATCGATGCGGGTCAGCAGCTCACGGGCTTCCGGCTCTACGTTGGCCAGCCCACCCGGCAAGGCGGCTTCCAGCACCGTGCGGAGGCCTCGCCAATTCAGCAAAAAGTAGCCGTAGTTGGGCTTGGGCAACTGGTTGTAGAGGGTTTTCAGCGGCTCGGTTTGAGGAAGCAGATGGCCCTGGCGCTGGGCAAGGCTTTGCAGCGCCGCCGTGCTGGTGGTAACCATCAGGTAGTTGCCTTCCCAGGCACGGGTTAGAAGCGGACGGTTAAACAAGGGATCCGCCCAGGTTACCTGGCCATCGGCTTCCGTTACTCGCGCGCCCGACTCCTGAGCCAGCCGATCCAACTGGGCCAGGGCCGCGTTGGCTTTGTCTTTTTGGCTGCTCTCGATGATCAAAGCCGCCCCCATGCCTTGCAAGAGGGGGTGGGCCTGGGCATCGGGCGCCACCAGCAAGGCCATCTCCCCATCCAGCCAAGCCATCAGGTCTCGATCCAGATCCAGGCGGGTGTTGGTGCGGAACTCGGCCCGCAGTTCATCCAGGGACTCTTTGGCCTGGGGATCCTTTTCCAGCTCCGACACAACCGCCTGCCAGCGTTGGGCAACCTGCTGGGTGGTGATCACCGCCAGGGCACTGCCGGGCAGCCGCTGGATCAGCTCGCCCCGGGCAGTCTGCCACTTGCCCAGCAGCGGGGTTTGGGGATCCAGTTGGGTGAGTAGGCGCATCTGCAGGCCCTGCTCCCGCCAGTGGGCAGCCATAGCCAAAGAGCGCAGCGGCTGCAGGGATCCCAGCTCTGCCGGATCCCAGTCCCGCGTCCAATCTCGGAAAGACTCGGGATCCTCCTGCAAAGCCTGGAAGTTGAAGTAGGCAAAAGCCAAGGTGCCCGGCTTCTGGTAGAGATCGCCCACAGCAGTGCGGAAGCCTTCGGCGCGGCTAATGGGCTCCGCCTGGCCGCGATAGACAGCAATCGCCTGCTCCATCACCTTGGGATCGTTGGCCAGGGCCACGAAACGGCTGCCAAACTCCGCAGTCACCCATCGCTGGCCCGGCTCCCCATTGGTTTGCACGTAGAGAGTCACCCCTTGCTCCTGGCGCTGCTCGAAGTTGGCCCCTTCCGCCTCTGCCTGTTGCCGCACTTGGGCCAGGAATTGCCTGGACAGATCGGCGTTGCGGGTGCTGGCTCCAAAGAGGATCCCAGGCACCGGCTCCGCAGCCCCCGGCACCAGGTTGGGGATCACCACCGCCAGTGTGAATTGATCCCCGGCCCAGGTCTGGATCTCCTCGCGGGAGAACTCCTGGCCGGTGCTGGCCCAAGCTTCTGCCGTCCAGCTCTCCCAACGGGCCAAAAGGTCAGGGTGGGTACGCAGCGCCTCTTCTGGTTTGGTGGAAAAGGCCAACACTAGGGGTGCCGATTGGGGAACCAGCGCCGTCTCCGGCAGAACATCGCCGGGCAACTGCACCTGGGGTGCCCTAAGCTGGCAGGAGCCCAAAAGCCAAGAGCCCCCCACCGCCATCAATGTCAGGGAGAACGGACGGGGGCGACGATAAAGTTGGGCTTGCATACCACACCTGCAACGAGCCGTCCTCTTGAGCATAAGCGATGAACTCGAAGGCTGTCTGTGATCCCAGGCCCGCCCGCCGAAATTCTGTAGAAATTAGTTACTTGGGTCGGGCGCGGGCAACCAGCTCATCCACATATTCGTTCCAGCGCAGACCTCGGTGGGCCGGGATCCAGACCACCCGCACCTGCGGGCACTGCCGTTTCAGTTGATACAGCTCTTGCACCAAGTCCAGGTTTTCCACCGGCCCCGTACGCCGTCGCCACCCCTGCGCTGCCCAGCGCTCCATCCAATCGTTGTAGGTCTGCACACAGAGATGGGAGTCGCTGTAGATGGTGTCCATGCGGTTGTCCGGGGTATCGCGGCAGTATTGCAAGGCCCGAATGAGACCGGTCAATTCCATGCGGTTGTTGGTGCTGGCGGGATCCCCTCCGTAAAACTCATCCACAATCTGGTCATCCTCAACCACCACCACCGCCCATCCCCCTGGCCCTGGATTGGGAGAACATCCTCCGTCGGTAAAAATGCCACTACGGGGGCAATCAGCTAGCCGTCGCGCTACTTGGCGGTTGCCCAGGTGTGAGCTTTTGGCCATGATGGGATCCCTAACCGACACCAGAAACTGCATTCTATCCTCTGGAGGCGTGTCAGCGCCGTCGGCTATTGTGGATAGCCCTGGAAAAGTATCCTTTCGCGCTACCGGCAGCATATGTAGAGGTATCAGAAGCCGAGTTGTTTGGCGAAAAAGCGCGAATAAAAACCCCCAGAAAAGCTGGGGGAGGAGTGGTGTGTTGAGGTGATGAATACTTGCATGATATCTCCTGAAGCTGGTGGGTAGACGCAAATGACGAACGATCTCTGCGTTTTCTTGCAGAAATCCTTGCAAATGTGAGAAAGCGCCAGACACTAGAAATCAGGACGGTAGAGAAACTCTATTCCTTCTTGGTCACCAATAGTGTTTTTTCTCTGAACAGATGCCTTACTAAGCGCTAGATGTAGAGAAGATCCAACCATCTTTTTTATGCGCCTACCGCTGACACTAGGGGTTGTGTCAGGCCCAGATGGGTATAAAGGCGGGAAAAGTCAAAATTCGCTGACATTAACTCCTGGATGCAGCGGACTTTGACCTCCTCGTGCAGGCGGATCTGGCCGAAAACCCGCTCGATGCGATTGATGGTGGTGAAGGTATCCAGATCCACGGAGAGGATCGGTACTTCCAACTCTTCGGCCCGCGCCCGGATGCGGGGATCCAGAGGCAGCTTGCCCGTCAAGATGAGGCAGAGGGTGGAAGTTTCCAGGGCGGCCAGTTGAATATCGGTGCGATCGCCGCCGGTGATTACCGCCTTGTGCTCCAGTTTGCGGAAGTACTTTAAGGCGGAGTTGACGTTCATCGCCCCCACCGCAATGTCTTCGACCATTAAGTCCATCCGATCCGGGCAGCAGAGCACCTCCGCCTCCAGTTGCCGCGCCAGCTCGCCGACGCTGATGCTGCGCAAAATGCGGTGGGAGGGCAAAATGCCCAAAACCGGGATCCGTTGCCCCTCCAGGAAGGGTCGAACGATGGTCTTTGCCGGCTCCATCTGGTCGGGCGGCACATCGTTGAGCAGCACGCCAGCCAAATGGGATCCCAGTTGGCGATGGGCAAAGAGGAGGGAATCGACGGCTGAGGGAGAGTGGTAGCGGCTGATCAGCAGCACCGACGCCTCCAGGGCTTGGGCCATTTTGGCCAAGGAGAGGCCGAACAGCTCTCCCTCATAGAGATCGGCTGGGCCCTCTAGCAGGATCAAATCTGCAGCGGATCCCTCGGCAAACTCCCGCAAAGGGGCGACAGAGCACACGGGATCTGGCTCCCCCAGAGACTGCTGGATATGGGTCAGCAAAGCGTCTTCGTCGAGCTGGAAAAGCATGGGGGGCATCTGGGTCAGCCGCAGCGTATCCGCTACAAAGCGCATATCCGGATCCATCCCTTCCGGGGATCCATTCTCCCGGGCGCAAGATCCGAGCGGCTTCCCATAAGTAATTTTCACTCCTTGTTGCTGCAGATGCTTGGCCAAACCCAAGACAGCCGCTGACTTGCCGCTGAAAGGTTCGGTAGAACCGATTAGGAGGAACTTGGACACGGAGAGCTCCCAGTACGCAAGGGACAACGAGGGTGTGGCTGAAGTTACCTGTTACTCAGTCTAGCGGAGGCCGCTCGGGGGAAACCTCGGGTCTGATCCCTGGTCTCCCCCTTTGGATTTCCTTGTCCTCTGGTCGGCTAGAAACCGCAGGAGCCCCGCCCTGTACCCCCGTATACGGGGGGAGGGGGGCCGGTCAGGGCCGGGAGGAATGCGGACGACGGATAACTGTGACAGGACTCAAGTCCTGACTATCTCCTGCAAGCTCAAGGTGTCTGTGTCGCAAGCCGCCAAGCTGGATGCGACTCTGGATGCTTTTGCTCAGGCAATGAACTACCCCACCGCGTAGGCGGGTGGGGTTTCCTCACCCGCTTGACAGCAGAGCTTTTGTCTCTTCTTCTG
>NZ_JANSJN010000036.1:17252-23243 GCF_047462555.1 Synechococcus sp. B60.1 | reverse complement strand
ATTTTCCAGCGGCGCTCGGCATACTGGGGGCCCCAGTTATCCATGCCTGTGAACATTTCCTTAAACCAGTCGGCAAAAGTCTGGCCCAGCCGCTGCCGGTTATGCTTGGCAATGATGGTCGCCATCTCGGCATCGCGATCCAAATAGCCGTAAAAGGCATCCGACATTTCTGCGGCAATGCTGCTGCCCCAGTCGGCACTTTGCTGCAAAATCCTCTTATCTTCATCTGTAAATTGGGTGCGCGAGATCAAGACTTGCAGCAGCTCCAAAGGTTTGATAGCCATAGTTCCCTCAGAATCAAGTCAAAATCAAGCTCAGCTTCTCCACTTAGCCTCTCTACTTCATGGCTTCCGCAATACTTGCCGCGGCTCGCTTCATCTCCAAAAACAGCAAGCCCTGCTTTACTTCATCGCTGGCAATCGTCAGCAGTACAGCATCGGGGCCGCAACTGGTTAAAACTCCATATCCCTTTTCTCCCTGCACAAAGACCCTCTCTATGGTCCCACGACCCAACTCTTTCCCAATCCGCTCCCCCAAAGAAAGCATGGCAGCAGACATGGCCGAGGTTCTTTCCTCGTCCATGCCCATGGGCAATGTGGATGCCAATGGCAACCCATCAGGAGTAACCACAGCCGCTCCTTGAATTCCTGGCGTGCTGGAAATGTAGTTCTGGAGAATTGCCTGCAAAGAGGATAAGTTAGCCATTCTTTCTCTCCCCGCTTTCAGCCCTTTTCGTCATTTTTCCATCTGTTCTTATACCTGCTGCAAAAGATAATAACGCAGAGATCTACCCAAAGATTTCTGCTCCCAAAAAATCATCTATCACGAACTCCCCTCAGTAAAGTGGCAAGTCGCGCAACGAGGGAGGGCTTAACCTGCTCATTCCCTTCTTGGGAGGGAAGCTGCTTGGCGTTCAGCTTCTCCTTTGCGGTTTCTAGGTTGTCTGCTGCTGTTGCCGACTTGTCCAAGAAAGCCGCGAGAGAAGCAGAAGCAATAGTCGTTGGGCCATCACAGGGACTGATGAGCCCCAGCTTGGCCAGGCGGGCGCAGGCATAGCGAACTTCCAGAAGATCTGCCCCCAGCAGCCGGGCTAGGTCGGTCAGCCGGCGCGAAGGCGAAACCTGCTCCAGGATCCCCCACTCCAAGGCAGAGAGCTTGTACAGGGGCAGCTCAGTGCTGGTGCGCCAGAAATAGCTGTCCGGCTGCGGCAGGTTCTCCTCAGGAAACTGATCGAGCTTAAGCTGCTGTAGCCCTTCTAGAACCAAAGCACTCGCCCCCTTGCTTAGGCCAGTCATCTCCCGATAAGGCATGGGTGCGTTAGGTAGGAAGCTGAAGTGGCCCGCTTCCAGAGCAAACAAGCTGTAGAGCCCCACCTGCAGTTGGTGGCGGAAGAGCTTGGCCAAAGCTGCCGGCGAGATCAACCCTTGCCGCTGCAAACACCGCCCCAGCGGCTCTTCCAGTCCACAGAAAGAAGCCAGCTTTTCCACCACCCGCTCGCTGACCAGGCCCGAACGGGCCAATAAACTCTCCAAGCGATGCTCCTCTTCGGGGGGCAGAGCCGCAATTACCCGACCTTGATAAAACCAGATTTTGTAGATGCCGTTTGGGGCCCAGATGGAAAGTTGCCCTGTTTTGCCGCCTTTTTCAATGAGCTGCAACAGATCGGGCAAAGAAAATTCCTGGAGGTCTCCAATGATGGCCATAGCAATTCTTTAGCCTCCATTAGTTTCAGGGATCCTCAAAGACACTATCATTCTCATCCGGTGATTCCCAGACAACAACCGTGTAGCAACGGCAAAGCTACCTTTGCTCAAGCACTCGAGCTAGCAGCAATTCTACTGACGAACGATTTCATTGGAGAGATAGGGTCTAGGCATTGAGCTGCGTAGGATTTTGGCATCAATTCCTATCACTATTGTGTCGCTCTGATCTAGATCCGTTACAACCATTCAGCTCATCTTTACCTAAATTAACTTCGTAAAGCCGGCATGGGGAAATGCCATAAGATTTTACCCTACCGGCTTATTTTTCGCGAATGGTTTTGAGGAGGGTAGAGAGGCGGCTGACCAAAGAAGGCTTAACCGGCTCCTTCTCTTCCCGAAGGGTGGAAAGAAACTTAGAAGCCGCCGCGAGCGCAGGCTGGGGTGAAGCCGCCGAGCTGTCGCAGGGGCTGATGAGCCCCAACTTGGCCAGGCGGGCACAGGAATAGCGCACTTCCAAGAGATCTGCCTTCAGGGATTGAGCCAACTCAACCAGGTTACGAGCGGGGGAGATCTGCTCTAGGATTGCCCACTCCAGCGGCGAGAGTTTGTACAAGGGCAGCTCGGTGCTGGTGCGCCAGAAGTAGCTGTCCGGCTGGGGCAGGTTTTCTTCCGGGCGCTGCTCCAACCGAAGCTGCTGCAGCGCTTCTAGAACCACGGCGCTGGCCCCTTTGCTTAGGCCGGTCATCTCGCGGTAGGGCAGGGGCACGTTGGGCAAAAAGCTAAACTGGCCAGCTTCTAGGGCAAAGAGGCTGTAGAGCCCCACTTGCAGTTGATGGCGGAAGAGCTTGGCCAGAGCTGCCGGCGAGATCAACCCTTGCCGCTGCAGGCAAAGGCCTAGAGGCTCCTGCAAGCTGCAGAGGAAGGCTAACTCCGCCACCACCTGCTCGCTGACCAGGTTTAAGCGCACCAGCAAGCGCTCCAACCGGTGCTCTTCTTGGGGAGACAAGGCCGCCACCACTCGCCCCTGATACAGCCAAACTCGATAAATGCCAGTAGGTGCCCAAACCGACAGTTGGCCCGTTTTCTTTCCTTTTTCCATCAAATGCAACAGGTCGGCTAGGGAAAATTCCTGAAGATCTCCGAGCATTGCCATGTTTCCGCGCTCCCTCCACCTATTGGATCCGGCCTTTTCAGTATTTTCCCGGTTTTTCCCTTGCTAAGCAAGTTACAAAAAAGGGCAACTCCGGGCAAGCTTAAGCTCGATTCTACACTTAGATGCTCAAAAGTTACAGCTAATTCATCTTTTCAATCAAACTTAACCAGAGTCCCCACTCTCTCGGCCTCAATGGAGCGGAAGTTGTGGCAAAAGTCCAGCAAAACTTCGGAAACAGCAACAGATAGCAGGTAGGATATTTGTAGTTTTTAATACTTTTTAACTCTGACCATCAGAGGATCCACTGAATACAAAAGTTTGCTTGAGAAGGAGCGAATTGAGGACTACACTGAGGGAGCTGAAGGCCATGAGGCCGCCTGCTAGAGCGGGGCTGAGGCCGATGCTGAATCCGGGCAGGAGCGCGCCGGCGGTCACCGGGATCCCGACCAGGTTGTAGGCGAAGGCCCAGAGGAGGTTTTGCTGGATTTTGCGGAAGGTGGCGCGGCTAAGGCGAATGGCTTCCACGACGTCCCAGAGGCGGTTGCGCATGAGGATGATATCGGCAGTCTCCAGGGCGGCAGCGGTGGCAGAGTGCAGGGCAATGCCCACATCGGCTTGGGCCAAGGCGGGAGCGTCGTTGATGCCATCGCCCACCATGGCAACTCTCTGGCCCTGGGCCTGCAGATCTCGGATAACCTGGGCTTTATCTGCCGGCTGCACCTCGGCAATGACGCGGATCCCTGGCACCTGTAGAGCTTGGGCCACCTGCTGGGCCACCTCGGCCCGATCCCCAGTCAGTAAGACCACCTGCAGGCCCATTTTCTGGAGCTGTTGCAGGGTTGCCTGGGCATCGGGCCGCAAGGGATCCTGCACCGCCAACAGCCCCACCAGGGAGTTGTTCAGGGCCACGCCCACCACCGTTTTGCCGGCTTGCAGCAGCGCCTTGGCTTGGGCCTGCGCTTCAGGAGAAAGCGGGATCCCCAGGGCGGCAAGCCCCTCTAGGGAGGCCAAGAGGATCTCTTGCCCTTCCACCCGCGCCGAGGCCCCCACTCCCGGCTGGGTGTGAAACTTGTCGGCAGAAAGCAAGGCCAGTCCCCGCTCGCGGGCGGCCCCCAAAATGGCTTGGGCCAGAGGATGGCGGGTGCCACTTTCTACTGTGGCCGCCAGTTGCAGTAGCCGAGCCGGATCCAGGGCAGGGTCGAGGACAAGGCAATCCGTTAGGTGCGGATCCCCCTGGGTGAGGGTGCCGGTTTTGTCGAAGACAACTGTTTGCAGGCGGTGGGTTTTTTCCAGGACATCGCCGCCGCGGATGAGCAGTCCCCGCTCCGCGCCCAGTCCGGTGCCCACCAAAATGGCTACGGGTGTAGCCAATCCCAGGGCGCAGGGGCAGGCCACCACCAGCACCGAGATGGCCAGCTTAAGGCTAAGGAGCAGAGGGGTGGGATGGGGGGGGTGATCCCCTAGGTGCAGAGAGGAGTGGAGACCAACCCCCATCAGGATCTCGCTTCCCCAGAGCGGGATCCCGATCCAGTACCAGAAGGCAAAGGTGAGAAGAGCCAGTGCCACCACGCCGTAGGTGAAGTAACCGGCCACCCGGTCGGCCAGGCTCTGGATGGGGGCCTTGCGGGCTTGGGCTTCTTCCACCAGGCGGATGATCTGGGCCAGGGTGGTGTCTTTGCCGGTGCGCGTAGCCCGACACAGCAGCAATCCCGATTGGTTGACCGTCCCGGCCACGACCGGATCCCCTGGCTGTTTGAGCACGGGTAGGGATTCCCCGGTGAGCATGCCCTCGTCCACCGTGGCCTGGCCGGCAATCACTTCTCCATCCACCGGGATCTGTTCGCCAGCCCGCACCTGCAGCCAGTCCCCCACCTGCACTTGTTCGAGGGGGCACCACTCTCCCTCTGAGGTCAGGGATCCCGCAGTCTCTTGGGGTGGCACTCGGCGAGCCAAGTTGGGGCGCAGGCTCACCAAAGCTTGCAAGCTGCCGGCGGCCCGCAGACGGCTCTGCTGCTCCAGGGCCCGTCCCAGCAGGATGAAGCTAAGCAGCATCACCGGCTCGTCGAAAAAGCACTCCCAGCCCACCTGCGGGGCCAACAACCCCACCAAACTAGCCAGGTAGGCGGATCCGGATCCCAGGGTGACTAGGGTGTTCATGTTGGGGGCCAGCCGCCGCGCCGCCCGCCAGCCGTCCAGGACAAGGTTGCGGGCCGGGCCGACGAAGGTCAACGTCGCCAACCCCCAGTGCAGCCAGACGTCGTTGAGGACGGGCAAGCCCAGGCGGGCGAACAGATCCAGGTGGCCGGCAGCAGAGATGAGCAGTAAAAAAGCGGCGGTGAAGGCCTGGTGAATCTGGGCTTGGGTTTGCCGCCGCTGCCGGGCGATGGGATCATCGGGCGCGTCCAGGGCATGATCCCATCCATCTGGGGAAGGAGAATCACCCCTGCCGACGGCGCAGGAGCTGGGAAACCCCGCCTCTGTCAAGATGCGGGCCAGATGCTCGGGGTCAGGCCGGCTGCCAGGGGCAAATTCCACAAGGGCCGATTCGGTAACCAGGTTAACGCTGGCTTTGACCACCCCCGGCTGGTTGAGCAAGACTTGCTCGACGGCCCGAACGCAGCCGGCACAGCTCATGCCGCCCACGTGGAGCAGCAGGGATCCCTGCCCAGCCTGTTCCTGAAAGGGCCCGTGGGACTTCTCTAGGTCTGGCGGCTGAGCTATCCGCTTGGGGAACTTCGCATCGGTAGTAGCCATCTCTAGCGGGTCAACGAAACTTTTCCCTCACCCCCCGCCTCTCTCCTCTTGGGAGAGGGAAGCAGTTCCGCAGCTATGAGTAGTGAGCCTGGGGGTAAGGAGATCCCCCCTATCCTAGCGTTGGCATCTCAGGCCCCTACGGCCCACCTATCCCCTTTGAACCCGCCGCTCAAACTCCTCGCGGGTGGCATCCACCAGTTGCACCGCCTCTGGGTAGAGCTGCGGGTGGTTTTGCTTAAGCCAACTCAAGAGCCGCGCCAACTGGGCGGCGCAGAGATCCAGATCGGCCTGAAAAATCACTGCCGCTGCCATGTGCTGGGCGTATTCGGGGGGATGGCCCTGCTGCGTCAGCTCCGCCGTCAAGGCGGCCAAAGCCTGCTG